>DAIQNC010000407.1:0-2119 GCA_036788655.1 Ktedonobacteraceae bacterium | reverse complement strand
GTTGTAACATAGCTTGCGCCCCTTTATTCTACACTGTTCTTTTGCATAGCATTATAGCGGCTATGAGTGGGTAACTACAAGTGTTCATCATTTCGTAGACCCCGATTTATCGATTTCGTAGACCCCGATTTATCGATGGGGTCAAGGCGACCCCATCGATAAATCGGGGTCTACGAAAATTGGTATGTCTACACGTCCACGTTGATGCAATCAATCGTGCAGGATACAAAAAAAGATGCTATGATACATATGCAATCGGCTATGCGCGAGGAATTTTTGCTGTAATATGTGGACAAAACATATGCATTATGCTATAATGCACAAAGTGTCCCTTTTGACATAAGGAGGTTTTGCATGGCGAGTGGTGGTTATGCTCGGAAGACAGCACCACGCGATTTAGATTCCGTTTCAACGCGCTCCCCCATTCCTCAGCGTTCCACGCGCCAACTGCCAGCGTTAACGACCAGAGAGTTAGAAGACGACAGGAATATCAGGAATAATTGGGATGACAGGGTTGTAGAGGTACAGGATAGTCCGTTTGAGTCGCTACGTCTCGCGGCAGATAAGACCATAGATTCTCTTCGTTCTCTTGGAAGACCGCGCACTCCGCTTCGCTATAGCGCGATGCCTGAGACATCGGTGCGAAGAGGGCGCGTGGTTTCAGAGTTCGCGCCTCACCCGTTGGAACGACATCGCGTCTGGCTCAATAAATACGTTCTCGGCACGTCGATTGCGATCATTTTCGCGCTTGTGCTGCTGACTTCTGCGCTCGTCAACCGTCCAGGTGGGACAACGATTCTCACCAACATTCCAGGTCTGGGACAGGTCTACTCCGTACAGGTCGGTGGAGCGCAAGCTGCTGCTATTCAGAACACTAACGGCCCCGTCCAGCAGCAAGTTCCGTTGCACACTGGCCCCTATAGCGTTTTGAGCAAGCCCACGATTACAGCGGACTTCATCAATCAGGTGCTTTCTGCTTATGGCTCTCCTGCTGCTGGCAAAGGCCAACAACTCTATGACCTCGGCGTGCAATACGGTATCGACCCGGCCTTCGCGCTAGCCTTCTTCCAGCACGAAAGCACCTTTGGCAAATTCGGCGAAGCCAACACCACACGCTCGCTCGGCAACCTGCGCTGCATTCCAAACGCTGCATGTATCAACTCATCAGGCCAAACCTGTGCGCCAGGTGATAGTTGCTATGCATCCTTCCCCACATGGGAAGCTGGCTTCGAGGCATGGTACAAACTCATTCGCAACCTCTACGTCGCTGGTTGGGGCCTGAGTACCATTCCTCAAATCATCCCGAAATACGCCCCCAGTGCCGACAACAACAACGAAGCCGCCTATATCGCATCGGTTGAGCATTCGATTGATGTATGGCATAGCGGACAAATCTTCACGTAATTGGACAATGCATTGTGGGTGGGGAAGGGTGTAATGAATTAGACCCGTACATTATAGCGTTGCTCCGAAGATTCCTGATAATGGAACGTTCTCTATTATCTATTTTTCCAATAACGCTATAATGTACGGGTCTAATTCATTACACCCTTTCACCACTCGCATATGTTCCCACCACCTGTTCATCGTTCATTATTAGGATTCTACAATCTCCACATGCACAGGCAACTTTATATCATTTCCCGTCACAAATAAGATACGGCCATCATCATTCTCACTCACCACATCTTCAAGCATAACACCATCCTGGTCGATAAGATGTACACGAGTAACATTGTTTGCATTTGATCCAACGATATAGCCACCTGCGAAAAAGCCGCCTTCTGTACCTGGGCCAGCTATAATCTCTGCCTTCGTCTCCTGGCTGCCGCCCTCTTTTTGTCTTGAAGTACGAGGTGCGCCGCCACTCCCATTTCGCAATACCCAATTGCTATTCTCACTTTGCTGGACAAGACACACCATTTCCCACGCCTGTCCCTTCACATCACTGAATGCGACGATACAGGCATAAAAATGTTCGACCTCACGCTCTTTAAGGAATTGAATGGTTGAGGCCACCGCACCGAGACCGCCACTTGTTCGTTGCGTCCCCTTTTGAGTTGTATCATCTCCTGTTAATATAAGAGGGCTAGATGATGTTGCAATGGGTGCGGAGAGA
>DAIQNC010000406.1:0-4332 GCA_036788655.1 Ktedonobacteraceae bacterium | reverse complement strand
GAGGGCCACCACAACGTTATCAGGTATAGAGGCAATTGCCTCCTGCAATGTGGTCTGCTTAGAAGCCATAATTCATCTCTTTCATATTTTGTAGGGGCGTTATTCGATAACGCCCTGACTCATGAACTTATTAACATTGTGGTGGTGCTACCAGGGCGTTATCGAATAACGCCCCTACAAAATAGCGAATAGGACAAGTTGGTGAGTGAGACTAGAAAATCAGGCGTCTCTCCGTTACAATATCTGTAACAAGAATAGCTTCTTAAGTATACTATCTTTAAGTCTAACATATCTATCTGGAGAATGCTCATCATGTCAAGCAGTAATATACATTCATTGCAACACCCACCACACCTCCAGGTACGCCCGGAAGAGGTGACAAAGAACCTGACGCAGCTGTTGCCACCTTACAAGGTGGTTCTATACGATGACGACTACAACGAAATGAATTATGTCGTGTTCGCGCTCATTCACGCCGTCGCCAGCCTGACGCCGCAAGAGGCGGAGCATATCATGCTTACCGCACATCTCAGAGGAACGGCAATCGTCATCGTCTGTCCGAAAGAGGCCGCCGAATATTATCAGGATCGCATTCTGAGCTACGGGTTACAGGCAACGATTGAGCCGGAATAGCTTTTCAATTTGACCGAAAATAGAGGGATTTTCAACATAGAGAGGCGTGTAGGGACAGATTTATCACGTCCGAACGTTCACCATAATCCCACGTTCAGACATGATAAATCCGTCCCTACACGCCTCGCGCTAGCATCGCATAATGATACAGGTGATGGCATCAGACAAAAAAGATTTTGTCAGCATCTTTTAACTGAGCCGTTCTATGACCATTGCCATCCCTTGACCGCCTCCAACACACATCGTCTCCAGCCCAAAGGTCTTGTCCGCAGTCTGTAAGCCATTGAGCAGCGTGTTCATGATACGCGCTCCTGTCATGCCATAGGGATGACCGAGGGCGATAGCTCCTCCGTTGACATTAAGCTTGTCCCACGGAATACCAAGATGCTTTGCCGATGGAATCACTTGAGCAGCGAACGCCTCATTGATTTCCACCAGGTCAATATCGTCGATGGTCATTCCTGCTCTCTTTAGGGCTTGACGACTGGCATCCACTGGCCCTAACCCCATAATTTCGGGATTGAGTGCCGAGACACCTGTTGATACGATACGTGCCAGAGGAGTAATGCCGAGTTCACGCGCCTTCGTATCGCTCATGATAATGACTGCTGCGGCTCCATCGTTTAATGGGCAAGAATTGCCTGCCGTGACCTCTCCATTAGGACGAAACACGGGCTTCAAAGTAGCCAGTACATCGACAGTCGTTCCTGCTCGCGGGCCATCATCCTTGCTCACAACAGTACCGCCCGGCGTGGTAATCGGCGTAATTTCACGTGCAAAAAAGCCATTTTGCTGTGCCTGTACCGCCCGTTGCTGCGAAAGGCTGGCGAACTCGTCCATTTCGCGTCGGCTCACACCCTCTTGCAAACGCACATTCTCGGCGGTCTGACCCATAGCGATATAGACATTCGGCAGCCCCTTCGGGGGTTCCCACGTCTCGGCTCCCTGCGCCTGTTCAGCAGTGCGTGTCTCGGCATCAGCAAAAGCAGGATTATGTGGGCCACTATCCGCCATACCATTCGGGAAACGGCTCACCATCTCGACACCAGCCGCAACGAAAATATCTCCTTCTCCTGCCTTAATCGCGTGAAACGCCATACGCATCGTCTGCAAGGAAGATGAGCAATAGCGGTTGACAGTCACACCCGGCACATTCGGAAGTCCTGCCAGGATAGCAACCACACGCGCCATATTGAAGCCCGATTCACCAGCAGGTTCGCCACAGCCGAGCATCAGGTCATCGATCATAGTGACTTCAATCTGTGGAACTTTCGCAAGTGCTGCCTGGACAATAGTTGCTGCCAGATTATCGGGGTGACAATCAACCATCGAACCTTTCATCGCTCTTCCAATAGGACTACGAGCGGCAGCGACAATCACAGCTTCGGTCATCAGCTATCTCCTTTGATTACTTCCCAGTTCAACTTAAAAATCAGCACTGATATGTCTTCTACCATGATATCACCCGTCTCAGATAATGGCGAGGCATCATAAATCATCCTTCAACCTATTTACAACTCCCCAACAATATGCTATGATACGTCTCGTTCTCGAAACGGAACAGTGTCTGACGGGGATATAGCTCAGCTGGGAGAGCGCGGCAATCGCACTGCCGAGGTCAGGGGTTCGAGCCCCCTTATCTCCACTCTCGTTTGCTACTCTTAGTAGATATATTTCAGGGACTTATGGGTATCACGAAAACTGATGGCTTGCAAGTCTCGACTATCTGTGTTATAGTAGTTGCTACAAAAGAGAGCGCGACGAGCAGGAGTAGTAGGTCACGCAACGTCAGAGAATAGTCGGTTGGTGCAAGGCTATACGCAAAGACTGAACTCGCCTGTGAGCAATAGGAGCGAATTCTATGTGGGTGTAAGCGATACATCGCCGCACAACATGGAATAGCACCTGTCGGGAAGCCCGTTATAGCTACAATGAGAGCGTACCACGCACATACAGGACAAACCCCATATATGGGCCTGTAGCGCAGCTGGGAGAGCGCATCCATGGCATGGATGAGGTCAGGGGTTCGAGCCCCCTCAGGTCCACTTCTTTTGCCCTGATGTGAATGGTACGAATCAGGGTGGAACCACGGAATAACCTTTCGTCCCTCGCGGATGAGAGGTTTTTTGTTGGTCTATTTCTTATTATGAACCTATAGAAATTGTTTTTTTATTCAATGGAGGCATTTATGGTGACACGCATCCGGTACAATCCAAAGGAGATTGAGAGCAGGTGGCAAACGCAATGGGAGGCCGAGCGTTTGTATGATGCACCTGACGATTCCCCAAAACCAAAATTTTATAACCTGACGATGTTCCCGTATCCGTCTGGCGACCTGCATATGGGTCACTGGTACAACTATTCCGCCGTCGATGCCTATGGTCGCTTCAAGGCGATGCAGGGCTACAACGTCATGCAACCGTTCGGCTTCGATGCCTTCGGACTGCCAGCAGAGAATGCTGCAATTAAACGTGGCATTCAGGCTCGTGCATGGACGTTGAGCAACATCGAGAAGATGCGCGTACAACTGAAGACGATGGGTGCGCGTTGGAACTGGGATCGTGAAGTCATCACGTGTATGCCTGATTACTACAAGTGGACGCAGTGGCTGTTCCTGCAATTCTATAAGCATGGATTGGCCTATCGCACGAAGGCTCCCGCCAACTGGTGTCCCAACTGCAATACCACGCTGGCAAACGAACAGGTGCTGCCCAATGGCACATGCGAACGTTGCGGAACCGTCGTCATTCGCAAAGAGATCGACCAGTGGCTGCTGAAAATTTCTGCGTATGCCGAGGAACTGCTGAACTTCCCAGACATTGAGTGGCCCGAAAAAACGATCACAATGCAACAGAACTGGATAGGACGTAGTGAAGGCGCGGAAATTCGCTTTGTTGCCACCATCGACGGTAAGCAGGAAGAGATTCCCGTCTTCACGACTCGACCGGACACCATCTATGGCGTGACCTTCTTCGTGCTGGCTCCCGAACATCCGTGGGTCGAGAAAATGACAACACCGGAGCAGAAGGCGGAAGTCGATACCTACGTCGAGCAGGCCAGACGCATGACTGAAATCGAGCGCATGAGTACGGAGAAAGAGAAAACAGGCGTCTTCACAGGTGGCTATGTGACCAACCCTATCACGAATGAACAGGTTCCCGTCTGGATAGCCGACTATGTGCTGATGGGCTATGGTGCTGGCGCGATTATGGGTGTGCCAGCGCACGACCAGCGTGACTTCGAGTTTGCACGCAAGTTTGGCATTCCTATCATTGAGGTCATTCGTGCCGTTGATGAGGAACCGAGCGACCCTGCTACCTGGACTCACGCGAAAGAGGCTCTGGGCGTGATGGTCAACTCCGGCCCGTTCGATGGCACAACGCCCGGTGAAGCCATCGAGAAGGTCATTCAATATGCCGAGGAGCGCAATGTCGGCAAACGCATGGTGACATATCGACTGCGTGACTGGCTGATTAGTCGTCAACGCTACTGGGGTGCGCCCATTCCTATCATCTACTGCCCGAAGGATGGAACTGTTCCTGTGCCAGATGACCAACTGCCCGTGTACCTGCCTGAAAATGTGCAGTTCAAGCCAACGGGTGAGTCACCACTGCGCTATGAGCAGGATTTCTTGAACACCACCTGTCCTGTCTGTGGTAGGCCAGCAACACGCGAGGTTGATACGATGGATACCTTCAT
>DAIQNC010000405.1:0-4334 GCA_036788655.1 Ktedonobacteraceae bacterium | reverse complement strand
GTCGAAGAGGTGTTGAAAGAGATCGAGGCGGATGATCGTCCAATGGTGCTTGCGTTAAATAAGCACGACTTGATGCCTACAGACGTTGCTCTGTCGCTCAAAGGCATCGCGTCCACTATTCCGACTGTTGCCGTTTCCGCGAAGGATGGCACAGGCGTGGATGACCTGCTACGTTGCATAAGCGACGCGCTTGTTTCGCAGTTCGCCGCACTCGATGTGGTCATTCCCTACAATCGTGGCGACCTCGTAGCCATGTTCCACCAGTTCGGAACCATCGAGAGCGAGGACTACGAAGAAAGTGGCACACATATCGTTGGTCACATGCCACACAATCATGCAGGCTCATTTGAACAATTCCGCATCGTACCCATCGTATTGAAAAAGGCACGTGTAAAACGTGCCGCTAGCTAACTTCGTAGAGCCACGATTTATCGATTAGGCCGCCAATGGAACCTATCGATAAATCGTGGCTCTACGAAGTTATTCCGGTTTTGTTCCCCATGTCGTAATGATGTTCCAGGTGACGTGGAAATCGGGTTGCTGCATCTCTTGTTCGGCCTGGGCGGTGATGGCATCATAATCCGCGGGGATACCGCCCCATTTTTGCAGGAAAAGTCGGCTCGTCTTCATCGCAGAGGACACATCCTCGCAAAATGCTTGCCCTTGCGGAGTTCCACCCTGGTATTCCATGCTATAGCTTCTGGTCTGGACATGTTGCACTCCATATTGTGTGAGCAGAGGTGCAATATGCGCCGTTAAACCGTTTACTTCTTGCTCGAATAAGGAGCCAGCTTTATAGAGAGAGCGAATCACCAAATCGTTCCACTTCCTGAGCATCGGGCTGCTCGGATGAGAGTTGTCTGATTCGGTCAGACGAATAACTCCGCCAGGACATGTGACCCGTAGCATCTCGCTAATGAGTTTGGGCCAATCCCATGTTCGTACCCAACCGATACCCAGACGCATATTTGTCAGATCGAAGTAATCGCCTGGAAATTCGAGCATCTGTAAGGCGTCCATTACACGGAACTCAACGCGATCCGCAACCTGCTGTTCAGTGGCCTGAGCGCGTGCATAGTCAATCATAGCGTTGCTAATGTCGATGCCGACAACCGATATATGCGGATTTGTTTTAGCGACTTCTATGGCCCAACCACCCGTGCCACAACCCACATCGAGGATGCGATGAATGGTCTCCCTATTTGGCTGTTCTGGCAAGACACCACCCATCACGGTCGTAGCTAGCTCATCTTGCGCCGTTAAGCGTTGCAGTTCTTGCCGATTCTGCCGATCCTGCACAACGTAGGTGCTTGCCTGTTCGCGCTTCGGTGGACGGTGTGGCTCTGTCATAGTATCCAGTTTCCTTTATGTATATGGTTATGTGTTTCATGCGTGTGATGCGCTACAATGAAATACGGTTCAGTTGAAGTATACTCGAAAAACGCAAGCCCTGCAACAATTCGTAGACCTCGATTTATCGATGGGGTCGGGTCATTTTGACCCCATCAATAGAGCTGGGTCAACTTGACCCCATCGATAAATCGGGGTCTACGAAGATATTACAAGAGCAATTCGACGAAGTACAATCCTTCGTCCTCTAATTCCCTGTTATCCTCGACATTCCATATCACCGACAGCACCGCTTGCGAGAACGCCCAGCTATAGATGCGCTCTCGCTCGAAGCCTAATTCGGCAGCAAACTGGTCGATGCGACGTGCCATCAAACGCTTCGGATTGGAAACGGCAAGAATATCGGGCCAAAAATTGCGTAGTATTGACCCCGTTTCGTAGGCAGGTTCACCAATCACGCCTTTAGGGTCTACGGCAAGCCACGCTTCACGCTCGGCAGAAAGGATGTTATCCTGATGCAGGTCTCCATGTAGCAACACCACCTCAGACATCGAGGCACTTAATTCTGCATACAGCTTTTCCGCCCTGTCATATATCGCGGTTGGAAATGGGCCTGTTCCACCGTTATACATCTTCCGCAGACGTGCGAAATCTTCGCCCCAATCCTGAATCGTTTGGAAAGGGTAATGTTGCTCTGGTAGTGGTTTCCATAGTTGCCTCATAACCTGTACTGCCGCCGATATCGCTGCCTCATCGTCTTGTACTGTTCGCAACGATAGACCCGGTTTCAGACGCTCCATAAGCATTACCTCATCCTGCTCATCATAGGCCAGTAGTCGCGTCATACCATGTCCACCAAAGTGTTTCAATGCTTCGGGTTGAGACGGGAACTCGTCGGTCAGACCCGTTTTGAGCATTGCCTCAGTCCCATCGGCAAGCACTACCGGAGCCACATAGTTGAATGACAGGTTGCTCACAGGCGCACCAATAGTCATATGCCATCGGGCTTCATAATCGGCAAGCATCGTCGGCAAACGCTCAAGCCATACACGGCCCTCATCTCCAAAAAGCTCTATCATGAAATCCGCGAATGCATCTGGAATAATAATCAATATCTTCTCCTCGCTATAATCATAACCCATGTTGTGCCGTGATTTATCACGGCTGTAAACCCATGGATGTCCACACAGCCGTGATAAATCACGGCACAACATGGTATCGAATGTAACAGTTACATAAAGAGGAGAAGCCAGGTGGAGCGCGAATTGAGCAAGAAGTGTCAGAGGATGAATGTGAAAAACTACTACTATGGGAGAACGCCACACAGCACAAAAACCTCTCATCTACTCCATCATAGATGAGATAAGAGCGAACGAGTATTGTCAGGGTATATCTTGTTCTTACTCTGCAACACGATGAAACATGTCAGTGTCAATAATGGGCGAACATGCGTCTTTCCTTCCTCAACATGTAAGGGGATTATACCATATTGCTTAATTGCTATGTGCAATTTTCCATCATTCCCCTGTTTAGGAGCAAAAAGATGTGTTGGGAAAAGTCTTGACAAGCTCTACATACCATGTTAGACTTATAATGAACGGTTATTCATTCATGATGAACGGTTATTCATTCGGTAGGAGTGTATGAAAGATTCTATTAAAGAAGCTTTACAGGAGCAGCTTATTGTAGCCAGACGCAATCAAATTCTGGATGCCGCGATAAAGGTGTTCGCTAAAAAAGGGTTTCACCCGACAACGATCAAGGATATTGCAAAAGAGGCAGACATTGCAAACGGGACGATCTACAACTACTTCGAGAACAAAACGGCTCTGATGCTCGGCATCTTTGACCGCTTGAACGAATCTGACCGACGAGATGCGGACTTCTCGACGTTTACCGATGGGGACCTTCGCACATTTATGAAAGCCTACTTTCGTCATCGCTTGATGGTACTTAAAGCGGATAACTTCGAGATGTTCAGAGTTGTTATTTCGGAAATGCTGGTCAATCAAGAATTGAGAGATCTGTACGTTCAGAAGATTCTTGAACCGACCTTTACGATGGCGGAGCGGTATTTTCAGCAATGGGCAGAACAGCATCTCATTCAGACTCCCGACATAAGCCTGACAATGCGAGCGGTATCAGGCATGATCGTTGGTCTGATGATGCAATACATTCTGGGCGATAAGACGTTGGAAGCAAAATGGGATACACTGCCAGATTTTCTTACCGATATGATTCTGGATGGACTCGAAAGGAACACATCATGACGAAGAAAGAAGCTGTCACCACAATAGATGTTACCGATGCGGCATTCAAAGCGAACCCCTTTCCGTTTTACGCACAGCTACGTGCAGAATCACCTGTTTTTCCAGTAACGTTACCTACACTGGGTCGTGCCTGGTTAGTGACGCGCTATGACGATGTGCTACATATACTGAAAGACGAACGTTTTGCGAAAGACCGCCGTAATGCCATGTCGCCAGAACAATTGAAAAAGTCGTTCTGGATACCGCCGATGCTCAAGCCTCTTGAGCGTAACATGCTTGACCTTGACCGTCCTGACCATACAAGGCTTCGCGCACTTGTCCATAAAGCATTTACGCCTCGCCTGATTGAGCAAATGCGCGACCAGATACAGGTGCTGACAAATGAGCTACTGGATAAAGCCGAGCCGAAGGGCAGGATGGACTTGATTGCCGACTTCGCACTACCTCTGCCACTTACAATTATTGGGCGCATCCTGGGAGTTCCTGCCGAAGATAATCGGAAGTTTCATCGCTGGAGTACAACATTTATATCGGCGGGAACAACGATGAATCTTTTTGTACTCTTTCCAACAATGATGAGCTTTTTAGGATATCTCAAGAAACTCATCAAGGAACGACGTACTCATCCTAGAGATGACCTCATCACAGCACTCGTGCAGACCAGAGATGGCAGCGACTCATTGAGCGAAGATGAAGTCCTGGCAATGATTGTTG
>DAIQNC010000404.1:0-4341 GCA_036788655.1 Ktedonobacteraceae bacterium | reverse complement strand
TACCGATGTACGTGTTATTCTCGTACATATGGTCTATTTCTTTTTGTAGCCATCGAAAGGGGAAACGGCGATGGTGCAAACGATTCAGGGAGAGCTAGACGATTCGGGCGAATGGGATGGGCAAGGGGACAGCCAGGGAGAACATATAGAGCAGGGCAAGCAGAAAGAAGAAAGTCTGCCGCGAGGGACGTTGCTGCGACGCGCCCACGATTTATTAGAAAGCCTCGGTCAACCCACGACAGAGGAGACGCTGGTACGTCATCTCTTCGGTGCGAACTCGGTGAACGGTAAAAACGCATTGTGGCTCACAATGTTACGGCAAACGCTGCGTAGCTCCCCACTTTTTGAGGAACTGTGCCAGGACGAAGAGGGAAGTGCAAAGGGATGGCGTATGTGGTCGCTTGCTGCATGGAAACATACTCATTTGACACTTGATACGCTCGATTTCGTCGTTCTCGATACAGAGACAACGGGGTTGCGTCCTGGGCCGGATCGTGTCATCGAGATTGCTGGTGTGCGTTTACGTGGCGGTGAGGTTGTTGATACATTCCAGAGCCTTGTCAATCCCTCGCGTCGTATTCCCCCCTTTATCACGAAATTCACAGGTATCTCGCCAGAGATGGTCAAGTATGCGCCAACGGCGAAAGAGATAATGCCCGAATTTCTGAATTTCATCGAAGATGCAACGATTGTCGGGCATAATGTCGCCTTCGATAGCAACTTTCTCTGCTATGAAGCTCAATCGCTTGGTCTAGTTTTCCCTACAGATGATCTTGACACGATTATGCTGGCACGTCGTCTCTGTCCCGGTCTAAAACGCTTCAAACTCGATGCATTGGCGGCACATCTCAGCATTCCGACGATGAATCGCCACCGTGCGATGGGCGATGCTTCGGTCACGGCGGCTATCTTTCTAAAACTGCTCGAATTGGCACGTACACAGGGTATTGTAACGCTTGAACACTTGCGCCGTCGTTTACAACTGCCCGTCAGTTGGCACGGTGATATTACACAGGTGGTTGCGTCTGAGAAAAGCGAACGTGCTGATGGCAAGATTGCATCTAGTTCGCTACCGCTCACACGTCCGAATGGAGGCTTATTTCTTAATCCTGCCTGGAAACGCAATTTCCCTACCAAACCGGGCGTGTATTTGATGCATGATGCTAACGATCAGATTATCTATGTAGGCAAGGCTAAAAATCTCAAAAATCGACTGGCATCATACTACAGTCATCCGCTTGGCTACACGCGCAAGATGGATGGTCTACTCCAGAGCGTGAAAGAGATCGAGATTCGTGTACTTGGCTCGGAATTAGAGGCTTTGCTGGTCGAGTCGAAGCTTATCAAAGAGTTGCAACCTGCCTATAACGTGCAGCTTCGCAATTATGAGTTGTATCCATTCATCAAAATAGACGTGCAGCATCCTTTTCCGCGTGTCTACTCAACGAAAGAGGTTGCGGCAGATGGAGCGCGATACTTTGGCCCGTTCCGCAGCCGTCGCGTTGTGGATATGACAATTGAACTGGTGCAAAAGATATTTCCCATTCGCACCTGTACGCGCTCATTGCCCCCACTTGCAAAGCCTTCTGACCCTTGCCTGCGTCTGCATCTTGCTCGTTGCTCCGCTCCCTGTCGTGGTGGAGCAGATGCGGAAGAATATGCGAAAGTGATTGAACAGGTGTGTGCGTTCCTGGGTGGCGAACGCGAGGACTTGTTAGATCGGCTACGTCGTCAGATGCACGAGGCGGCACAAAACCTGAATTTCGAGCGTGCCGCATGGTTCCGTGATGCCATTCGTAGTGCTGACGAGGTGCTTATCGGGCAACGCCTCATCACAGGAGCCGTCGAAGCAAACAACCTCTTCATTGTGTATCCTTCTGCAATTGAAGACTACAACGAACTCTTCCTCATACGACATGGACGCCTTGTCGATCAACGCGCTGTTCCCCATCAGCAGGATACAATGCGAGAAGCGGTACAAGAGTTACTGAAAAGAGCAACTACTCTGGGAGAGCCGCCAAGCCTTGTTGGGAAGGCCGAAGTAGACCAGATTAATATTATCAGTCGCTGGATACATCATCACAGCGATGATCGTGCCTTCTTTGCGTTTCAATCTGCGCTTACAAATTCAGAAGCGGCACAAGAACTGATAGAGCGTATGTGGATTGAGGTCGATGCGACGCGAACGGCAACATTGTTTTCACAGGAGCTTGCAGATACGGAGCCTATCGCCGATTTTGTATAGAAAAAAGAGGTCTTTCAATGCGCATCTTTGAAAGACCTCTTTTTGATAGAATCGTCTCGTCTAAAGACCCGAAACGCCTGTCGGTTCGAGTTGAGAAGGCGTTATTTGCTCTTCTCTTGTGTGCATTTCTCCTGCATTGACTATGCTACGAACCTGCTTGTTACGAGCAGCGCGACGTGCCAGCATATCAGGTGTGATGCGGTAGACGTCCTTAATCAAGCCAACACGTTCAAGTGTCCAGATGATATAGCCTGAGAGGTCGAACTGCCACCAGTGTAGACCATGAAAGGCGGAGCGTGGAAAGGCGTGGTGATTGTTATGCCAGCCCTCACCGAAGGCAAGGAGACCGATAACCCACTCGTTGCGGCTCTGATCGGTTGTCTCGAATTCACGCTTCCCAAAGGTATGACAGATGGAATTGACGCTCCATGTGACGTGATGTGTCAGGCAGATACGAACAAGGCCACCCCAGAGTAAGCCAGTCCAACCACCGATGAGAAATGGGATGATAAGTGAAAGAATTGTCCAGAGTGGAAAGGTGCGACTTATGAACATGACAATAGGGTCTTTGAGCAGGTGACGACAATAGACCTGTGGATCTGCCTCAAAGTCTCGAAACATCCAGCCGATGTGTGCATGGAAGAAGCCTTCCATCGGGCTATGTGGGTCGCCTTCGCGGTCAGATTGTGCATGGTGCTTCGTGTGTGTGGCAGCCCATTCTATTGCGGCTCCTTCGACTGCCATAGAGCCAAGTATGAGAAAGATACATTTGACGACGGGATGTGGATTGAAGCTACGGTGAGTCAACATACGATGGAAACCAATCGTGACACCCAATGCGGTAAGGGCGTACAGACTGAGTAGTAAGGCAATATCTAACCCGTGAACGGCTCTTTGCCAGAGTAGATACATCGCAAAAGCGGTTGCAAGTAAGGGAACGACGACAACGATAAGGACGACGGCCTTATACAGAGTTTTAAGGTTCAACAGCATCTCTTTCTAATGTTCCACCTTCTGATGTGAAACGCTATTGGTGCGTCTTCAAAACGAACCAATAGTAAGAGAGGAAACACGGGCTATTTGTTTCACGGATTTTCAACATATATCTATAGTATTTTGTGATGACGCTCCTACGAGAATGCTTGCCATACTACGTTAGAATGTATATCAAACCTTATTTTTATGCAGCAAGGAGTAAGCTGACATGCTATTGTCCGATAAGCGTATTGTGGAAGAGCTTGAGCAGGGAAATATCGTCATCGAGCCATTCGACCGTCGCCATCTGGGAACGAACTCGTATGATTGTCGATTGGGCGAGTGGTACTTTCAGGGGGATGCGAACGTTGAGGTGATGCATCTGGATAACCCGGAAGAGATTCGTCAGTATTGGGGAAAGCCGCGTCTGGCAACGGATGGCAAAATTGCTATTCGTCCCGGTACAACAATTCTCGCACATACTCAAGAGATTATTGGTGGGCATAACGGCTACCTTGCCAAGATGTATTCGCGTAGCACCGTTGCACGCTCTGGCCTCTCTGTCTGTCGTTGTGCGGGCGTCGGTGATGTAGGCTATATCAGTCGCTGGACGATGGAAATTAGCAACCACACACAAACCGCTATCTGGGTTCCGGTTGGTTTCCGCATCTGCCAGTTGACCTTCGAGTACGTCGGTGAGACGCTTAGAGAATATTCTGGCAAATATGGTCGCTTGCATCACGAATGGACACCGGAAGACATGCTGCCCAAACCGCAACTCGACTGGGACTACGATGTCTACCGCACGGACCGCGAACACATTACATATGGCACTCATCATAAATAGAGACGCATTATCTGTGTGGCTCCCAGGGTGTGATAGCATCAGACTCCTACACTCCGGTCATGAACGTTTTTTACTGCACCCTTCGTTTCTCGTATGTGACACGCTTGCCGATACAGTGTAGGTGGTCTGATGCTATCACACTCTGGGAGCCGCTACGGATAGGAGAAAACCAATGGTTCAAAAAAAGGGATGCCTTATCTCATTCGAGGGACTTGATGGAGCAGGCAAAACCACTCAAATGCGGTTACTGGAACAATGGTTGAAGGCCCGCGAT
>DAIQNC010000403.1:1726-4345 GCA_036788655.1 Ktedonobacteraceae bacterium | reverse complement strand
CGAGGGCCGAGCGATTGCCTAATCTATAGGCATAGCACTCCTGGGGAATACCTGTCAGCGTCAACCAGTCGTTCACCGTGAGCGCATCCTTTGTGGGGTTCAGTCTCATCTTTTCCACGCGCCAGTTGATGGGGACATCCTTATTTTCGAGCCACATCAACGGAAACTCCGGCGCATCCTCATAGTGCAGATGTAGCTGCATCAACCGCTTCCCGATGCGAACACACACCGCGAACTGCTCCTGTGTTGCGAGCAGAGGAAGACGCGGCAGGTCGCGCTTGAGATTCTCCGCATAGCGTTCCCGATACGCCGGATGGTGCAGCATCGCATAGACATAATGAAAAATATCCCACTTCGTCACCTCGGAGCCATATTTCGCCTGAAATTGTGCCAACGCCCAGTCGGTAATGTTCTCCCGACGGTTGCTGCCATCTTCGGCGTAGGTGTAGTAAGGGAAACACTGGTAAGCATCTATAGAAGCTAGTAAATGAAGATCAGGAATCATATTGGTAGCTAAAATGCTAAAAGATGCGCGGTATCCATGATCACTCATGACCATTAGAACATTTTCTGTTTTTTCATTTGGGATAATTTGAGGTAATTGATATCTTTCCTCGTTCCAAAAATCGTCAAAATATAGGCTCTTTCTTGTAAACGGACGATATAAGCCATTGCGAATATGAATTTCATCATACTGGCTTTGTTGTTGTCTTCCCAGAGATGCCTTTACTTGTCGTGTCCATTTGATACGGGAATCGGAAGTATCTATGAGAGTTGTGATATCTGCATCGTTACCTTGTCTTCTCATACTATCAACTGTAGCATTATAGACATCTACGAACTGCCTGGCATTTTTACGTAATTGCTCTTTATCAAAAGAGTATGCATGACTATCACGGCTTGTCACCACTCCTAAAGAGTACAGCTTGAATAACGCCTCATCTATGTTTGTCCCTTTTGCCTCTTTTGTTCCAATAGGGATAAACGTTCTAAATTCTGGATGCAATCCGTCAGTGAGCCAGTTATTTTTTTCATCTGGCTCTAATTCCTGCCAGTCTATGCCCTGAATACTTTTCTTTTCGGCTAGAAACTCCAATTTTTCTGTTTTTCGCCAATACTCAGGGACGCGGTAATAATAGAGTTTTCTTTCGGACTGATGTGAGTTTCGTACTGCTACGGTTATGCCAACACCGACTTGAATGCCAAAGACGTTATGTGTTGTACCCGAAAGTTTCGGATTTTTTCGCACGTTGCCATGTAAATCAAGGTGATACACACTTGTGAAGTCTTGGAGCATGTGTTTACGCATACCATCGAACGCAATCTGGTCTACAAATGAATTATTCGAGACATAGCAGATAATGCCATCGCGTCCCTGTAGTCGGTCAATAGCCCAGCGAAAGAATTTGACATACACATCATACAGTTTATTGGTCAAGGTTGCTTTAGAGGCTTTCACATACGTCTTATTGATGCGTTCATCAATGACAGGATAACGCCGATTTTTGTTATTGTCATTTTCATTCATCTGCCCCATGTTATACGGTGGATTGCCAATCACCACCATAATCTGTGCATCTCTTTCTCTGATGACGCGCTCGGTATTGCGTGCGCTAAATAAATCGAATCCTTTCTGTAAACTTTCAAGGTTGAGAGTGTCGGCAAAACAGATGCCCTCGAAGGGTTGGTAGCTTCCGGTGCGCTCGTAGTAGGCGTGTTCGATGTTGAGCGAGGCGATGTAGTAGGGCAGCAGCGTGATTTCGTTGCAGAAGAGGTCGTGGGCGTATTTGTGGGCGAGCGAGCCGCCGTTAATGTGGTGCTGTATCAGGTTGACAATAAAGTTGCCTGTGCCTACCGCAGGGTCGAGTATCTGCACACCCGGCGTGGAGAGCGAGCTATGGAAGTCGCGTTGCAGAATGACATCGACGCTGGCACACATGAAATCAACGATTTCTTGCGGCGTGTAGACGATGCCGTGTACGTCGGCCTGTTTCTTAGAGAAGCCTTGAAAGAAACGCTCGTAGACGGTGTTGAGAAAGCGTTGTTTCTCTGACCAGTCGTCGAGTCCTTTGGCGGCGTTCTCGATGGCGACATAGAAACGGTCAAGCCGCCTGCCGAACTCGTTGCGGTCAAAGGCGCGGCTCATCAATGCCTCGATGACGCGCTCGATTTCTGAGGCGATGACGTTGCGCCGCGTGAAGTCGGGGTTGTTGAAGACGGTGCGGAAGAGGCGTTCGGTCAAGAGGTGCTGCACGAGCATTTCATCGACGGCCTCGCTACTAATCGTGGGGTCGAGCGAGGTACGGCACTGGTCGAGGAAGGCGGAGAAGGCGGCGACAAACGGCTTATTCTTCGCGTGTTCCTCTCGAATGCGTTGCAACAGTCCCTGCGCGAGGTCGGGAATGCTCTCCTTGAACTCCTGCACCGCTTGCTCGAAGTTGACAATATCCGGCTCGGCATAGTGGAAGAAGGCGTAGAGCAGGTCGGTCAGTTCTTTCGGTTTGGAGAGGTCGGCTTCCAGTTCGAGCCTACCACGCTGATAGAGGATGGCGTGACGGGTATCCTCAAAGATGATATTGGTGGTGGGATAGCCGAGCGCGATTTTCTTGCGTATCTCAT
>DAIQNC010000403.1:0-1713 GCA_036788655.1 Ktedonobacteraceae bacterium | reverse complement strand
AGGCAAATTGAAGCTATCGCGCAATGTGCCATCGGGCCGCTTGCCATTCGATAACGTCTGCTCCGGTACGAGTACCCAGTTCGCGGACTGTGCGAAGAGAGCAAGCAGATTCTGGAAGGCACTGCGTACCGCCGTCTCATGCCTGATGTGCTTATCCTCATAGGCGGCGAGTTCTTTATAGTAGTTGTCAACGGCCCTTTTCTGTGCTGTGGTGATAGCCATAACGTCCTCGAAACCATCCCTCTCCATATGATATAGTGTCGTGTCGTGTGTTGCTACTATACTATTGACGCGCTTTGTTCGTCAACGTCCGAGGTGATGGTGAGCGTGGAGAAGTGGTGGACGGGGTGTAATGAATTATGCCCGTACATCGTCGCGTTGGTGAGAATGTGGTGGAGTGGTGGACGGGGTGTAATGAATTATACCCGTACATCGTCGCGTTGGTGAGAATGTGGTGGTAGGTGAGCAGGGGTGTGAGGAATGGACATTGAGACGTGATGGTGAGCATAGTGCTGTGGGTTACAGGGTGTAATGAATTATGCCCGTACATGACAGCGCGATAGGAAACGTTGAGGAATGGGAACGTTAGAATACGTCAAATCTTCGGCACACGGCGATATGTACGGGTCATAATTCATTACACCCCGTCCACCACTCCGCAATGCTCACCATCCCTAATCACGTTCACAGTGAGGGAACGTTTCATAACCACCCATCTTCGGCACACTCCGAGATGTACGGGTATAATTCATTACACCCCGCTCACCTACCACACACGCCCAATCGCCTGTATCTCTCGCCAGCACAGTGTAGGGGTCTGATTTATCACACCCTGCTTGCCGCTATCACACCCTGCTCGCCTACGCTGTGTTTTCCCATTACTATTATCTCTTCCGCACATCGTGCCGATAGATATAATTGTGCTGTGTACACAAGCACCGCACGTTCCTTCTGTAGGGGCGTTATTCTATAACGCCCTACGCTCTGGTAGCCACCGTACTCACGTTCCAATGTCCCTGTACACGTTTCATTTTTCTTAACCCCGTTTAGTGCGAACTCCTCACTCACCCGTCCACGTTTCATGTCCTCTGACCACGTTGCTTATCGGCAACGTCCCACCTACCAACGTGTACAGGCGTGTTGGAACAATGTGCGATGGCTACGAGGGTGTAATGAATTATGCCCGTACATCGCGCCGAAAATGTCCACAGGTTTCCACGCTGTACGGAAGCTATTCCTGCCATTCTCCCCATGTTGTGCCGTGATGTATCACGGGCGTCCGCCACGACAGACATCCACCAGTAAGAGAGGAGTTGCCTCGTGTCCATCCACGAACGAGACCTTGATGCGTATATCATGCGTGCCTTAATGAAGCCATCACTCAGGGGCAAGGCCGTTACATGCAAGTCGCTGGTGGCTCCAACGGTCTCTACCTCGCCGATATTCTCAAAAGACGCAAACGTGCCCATACTATTCTCGTCGAAGGGGAACTCGATGCGCTCTCCATCTTCCAGACCTGTCGAGACCTCGTGCATGTCGTCGCCACAGGCACAACACAAGGCGGTCACCTTCCCCGGTGGCTATCCTTACTCGCACAACAGGAAAAAGTATTCGTCGCCTTCGACGCCGAGGACAAAGGCGACATCGCCGCAAAATGGTGGCTCTCACGCCTCCCCAACGCACGACGCCTCCGCCCCTGGTGGCACGACGCCA
>DAIQNC010000402.1:0-4346 GCA_036788655.1 Ktedonobacteraceae bacterium | reverse complement strand
ACATCCTATCTTTCGCTGCTCTCCACATTCTCTTCACAGTTCGAGGATGCCGCATATGATGGATTTCACCGCCTTCTCGATTGGAAGCCTGTGCAGCATGGTTACATCTCTGGCGGCCTGCTCATCGTTCCTCTTGCCGATAAGCAGTTGCAGGAAAGCTATTTAATGGAACTTGCCAGAACACTCGTTGATGCCAGGGATAGCGATTTATGGCATACTCTTGTCCGTATAGCGAACGACGGGGAATACTACGAAAACTTACGCATAGCGATACAGGATGCGATAGAACTTATTGAAAAGCTCGTCAATGCGCCTCAGGATAAGATACAGCAACTGGTTCAGGACAGTCAGCAGGGCGATCTCTACTATGCCATTCCCTTGCTCTCATTCATGTACCGTGATGTCATGAAAGACTATTTCATGTCTATGCATGGCGATGTAGAGCAATATGCATTCCGCGCTCTTCTCACGAACTATGTACGTAGCCTCTATCCCATTTCAACGGCCCTTCCCATAGGTGATGGCTACACAGAATTCCCCTTTATCGTTTTTCGTAGCTTCATGCTTAAAGAGGCCAGAGAGCGCATGTTTGACGACAGTTATCTGCTTATCTCGCATGAGATGAATGTATTGAATATGCTGCTGTCTTATAAAAGGAAAATATGAATAGGGGATATAAAGTAGTGGCTATCGAACTGGCAGTGTCAAACGTAGAGGGTGGACTAGAAATGGTTCACCCTCTACTGTATCTTTTTTCTCAGACTTTTTTCGGTTCCCTGCTGAATTTTTTTACAAACTGATTCCTTTTTTCGGAGTTACGCTGGACAAACTACAATTTGCCTCCAACTTTTTTCGGAGTTACGCTGGATTTTCGCTCCATTTCGGAGTTACAATGGATTTCTCACATCAACGTCCAAAATTTATCTTCCCAGGAAGCGCAGAATGTACCCGGTCTCCAATATCGCAAGAATGTCTATGCCCATCATGCGCGTTTTGAGGCGTGTGCGTGATAGCACGTTGCGGATAGGACGCATTTGTTGATCCCAGATGCCTGTTGCCATCGCTTCGTCGAGTTGTTCGCGGCTCAAAGCGATTGTTTTATCATTGACGGAGCCGTTGTAGAAGCTGGCATAGAGGACTTCGTAGGGACAGTAATAGGGGTGGTTGTCTAAGAGTGGAAGCAGGACGCTCATCTCGTTGTTCGTGAACTGTTGCTGACCGATGAGCGTGGGCAAGTTATCCTGCATCGTGAGGTACGATAGCGTACCAAGTGTGGTGTTCAGGGCGAGTAAATCACCCTCTGGCAGCGAACCCTGCATTGAGAAGTGCAGAATGTTGTCAGAACGCTTGAGCGAGACCCTGTTCGAGCCACGTTCCTTGTCCAGTGAAAGTGATGAAAGTCGCTCCGCTTGATGGACTTGCGCCAGGGTCTTCACTTGATTTGCTACCATCGTTCTCTCCTTCTGGATAATAAAACGAGACTCCTTGAACCAGGGTTTGGTGTTAGCCCTTTGAGTTCTTCTGCGTCCTTATGTATAAGTATGCATCAAAACTTGTATCTTAGGAAGGTCTGTGTTATCATTTGACTAATCAAATAACTAATCAAATTTACAATCAAATATCATCGAACTTTCCGTTCTTTAACGTTCTTTTGGCTAGTAGAAAGGAAAGATGATATGGGTAGACCTCGCACGAAACCCCTTCCTCAGACTTCTGTGGACTCGAATAGCTCTGATGCATCATCTCCTAAAAAACGTGAGCAGCTAAAGGCGATACGCGAACTGAAGGGACTTACACAACTGGAGCTTGCCGATTTGCTAGGTACTACTCCGCTTAATGTGAGCCGCTGGGAACGAGGTGTCACGCGCCCTACTCCTTATTTTCGTAGTAAACTAACGAAGATATTTGGCAAAAGTGAGGAAGAGTTAGGTCTGCGAATGCCCTTATTAGATGACAGTGAGACTTCTCCTCAAACATCTGCCCTTGCTACATCAGCTTCTCCATCTACTATTAATTCTACCATACAAAACTCGCAAAATCTACGTGAAGCGGCATTAAAATCCAGTGAAAATTCTATTTCCTCTACTGATGCTCGCTCTGTTACTCCTTCATCCGCTTTACCAGTCGCGCCTATTCTCGATTCTGCCATTCCTGACGCACCCGCGAAACCGATTATTGGACGCGAGCAAGAGCTTTCCATGACTAAGAAGCGGCTCTATACAGGTGGTAAAGCAGCATTGACGGCTCTCAACGGGCTTCCAGGCGTTGGCAAAACGGCACTTTCGATTACGATTGCCAACGATACAGCAGTACGTGAACATTTCCACGATGGGGTACTCTGGGCCGCCCTCGGCCCTCAACCTGACCTGACCATCATTATGAGCCGTTGGAGCAAGCAGCTTGGCATCCCGGAAGGCAATCTGCCGGAAGAGAGTGATGTGTATCAATGGGCTGATGAGGTGAATAAAACAATTGGCCTTCGCCGAATGCTCATCGTGATTGACGATGCGTGGGAACTCGACCATGCGCTGCGTCTGCGCGTCGGTGGCTCCAATTGCGCCCATCTGCTCACCACCCGCTTTCCCGATATAGCACGCAACTTCGTCGAAGAGCTAGATATCACAACACTGTACGAACTGAACGACGAAGAGAGCATGAAGCTGTTGCAACGGCTCGCACCCAATGCTGTGAATGGCTATGAGAAAGAAGCTCTTGCCCTGATTCGTGCCGTAGGTGGTCTACCCCTCGCGCTCACACTCGCTGGAAACTATCTGCGCAGTGAGTCTGGCAGCAAAAATTCGGATATCATCCATGAAGCCTATGAGCATCTCAGCGAGGCCGCCGCTCGCCTTGAACTCGATGTCCCCGATACATATGTGAAGGGCCATCCTAGTCTTAAAAGGGGTGAACACATCTCGCTCCAGACCCTCTTTGCCGTCACGGACCGCCGCCTGTCGAAAAAGCAGCAAGCGGCATTCTATGCCCTCAGCGTCTTTCCACCCAAACCCGGCGATTTTAGCAAGGAAGCTGCCATCGCCATCGCGCATTGTGGCTCGCGTGAACTTCATACACTCCACGAAACAGGTATCCTCGAAGACAAGAGCGAGAACATATATACGCTGCACCAGACTATCGCCGACTACGCCCATCTCAGGCTCATAGAAAGCGGCGAACAGCACACCATTCAGAATCGTCTCATAGCCTACGCTCTCGACACGCTCAAACAGCATCGTAAAGACTACGACATCCTCGAACGCGAGCAGAGTATCATTCTGCATGCCCTTGATACCGCACATGCCCTGAACCGCTCATCAGAACTTATTCAAGGCGCAACCGGATTCACGCCCTTCCTCTTAGTACGCGCCCTCTATGACCACGCGAAGACGCATCTCGAACGCGCCCACCAACACGCCCTGTCAACAAACAACAAACGCGGCATCGCCAGTACCCTCTTATACCTCGGCGAATTAAACCTGCGCCAAAATCATTATAAAGAAGCTAATACCTATTTAGAAGAAGGTCTAAAGCTAGCAAGGGAACTTGATGATAGAGAATTAGTTTGTGATTTGCTTGATAGACTGGGCGGCGTTGCCTGGAAACAAGGCAAAAACCAAGAAGCACAAATCTATCTTGAAGAGGGATTGCTATTAGCACGAGAACTAAAAGATGTTGAACGTATTTGTAATTTGCTGAAGGCACTGGATTTAGTAGCAGATAGTATGGGTGAAAGTGAAAAAGCTTTAATATATCTTCAAAAAGGTGTAACACTTGCACGTCTAGCTAACAATCGTGAGCAACTTTGCAGTATGCTTATAAATTTAGGTGTATCAGTAGGTGGACAAGGAAACCACGAAAAAGCAGAGCAACATTTTCAAGAAGCTCTCAGGATAGCCAGAGAAATAAAACATAAAGAATGGACAAGTGCATTATTGAGTAATTTAGGTAGTGCCGCTTACGAACTTGGTAATTATGAGCAGGCAGAAATTTACTTTGTCGATGGAATCAGAGAGACAATGCAAATTTATAATCGTGAGTGGTTAAGTCTTCTCTATCTCAATCTTGGTATGGTGATGCGCGAGCAAGGACGATTTGAGGATGCAAGGGAGCAGATGCAACGAGGATTGGAAATTGCTCAGCAAATTGGCATTCCCTACATTATTTATAATGGTTTCTATGAATCCGGTCTGCTGTCGTTACAACAACAGAACTTTCAGGAAGCCGAAAATACCTTCTATCGTATGTTCAATGTCACAACTGAGGGTGACAGGGAGTTCGAGGCACTGGCAAGATACGGCCTTGCACAGGTCGCAAAGGCCAATAACAACGAAAAGAATGCAAAACAACTT
>DAIQNC010000401.1:0-4368 GCA_036788655.1 Ktedonobacteraceae bacterium | reverse complement strand
GAATTGCTCTACCGTGAAGTTCTCAGCAAGCGGCTCGATCCCCACATTGGCAAGCATCTTCTCTTCATCCTGATGTGCGAAGAGAGCAATACGCCCGAATTTGCGTGGGTCGGTAAAGAGCAAACGTTCGCCATCTGTAAAGGTAATGCAGACCCGACAATATCCCGTTTGTATCAGGGAAATGACACGCCTGGGCAGCGTTGCTACGCCAATCATCGCATCTTGTCCCTGCAATGCATCGTCTGCTCCTGTTGAAGTACGCTCAAAGAATGCTGGCCCTTTCGTGTTCCAGGCAACAGGCTCGCTTTCGCGCATACTCGTGTCGATGTCCCAGCCTTCGGGTAGCAGAAGAAAGTTGCCTGTCATGCGACGATGAATGGAGAGAACGAGTTCACCGCTCAAGTCAAGCAATAGAAGTTTGCCACGCCTTCTAACACCCAGAACCTGCCGATGTTCGATAGTGGCAAGGAAATCGGGGAGTGCAGGAGTGCTGATGGTGCGCTCCCAGAAAACATCGGCGTGAGCAATTGTCTTGCCAATGATGGTTGCGCGTAGTTGACGCGCTGTATATTCAACCTCTGGTAGTTCTGGCATATACTCCTCTTTGTTATCTACGATGTATAATATTCATCTATGATAACAAATTTTTTGAGGAATTCAACTCATGCGTAAGCGGCGACCGAAAGAGGCTTGGCACTACCTTATTATTATTTTCGCGGCCTTCTGGCTCATCTTTGCCACCTTCCTCATCATAGGGCAACTTCCCTTCTACATCATCAGCATTGCGCTGACGACAACGGGTGTGCTTTCTGTGCTGATTGTCATTCTGGCATGGGCGTATACGCATAATTTGTGAGGATAAACCTTCGGGAATAACAGCAATCATCGTGTAGGGGCAGATTCATCACGTCCACCTGGCGTTATTATCATGGTTCGCACGGACGTGATGAATCGGTCCCTACATCGTATCTAGCTTCATTCGTTAACCTTCATAATTATGCCCCTACATGTAACGATTTCTTCCTATCTAGCGTGCTTCTCACAGAACATCCCTCATGAAAGAAGGAAATACGTTAGATGACAATGGCAGGAAGGGGCTTCCTGACCCAACTACCCTCTCAACCGCGTAGAGTCGTTGTGATGCGTGCGCTACGCCTAGGCGACTTGATTTGTGCCACACCTGCGCTACGCTCGCTACGTAAACTCTTACCACAGGCTCACATCACCCTCATTGGTTTGCCATTGGCTCAGGAGTTTGTGCTACGTTGCCGCTACCTCGATGATTTCATGGAGTTTCCCGGCTACGCTGGCATCGCTGACCAGACGTTTCTTCCAGCACGTTCACTGGCGTTTCTTGCTCGTATGCAAGAAGAGCATTATGACCTGGCAATCCAGCTACACGGAAGCGGTGTTTTCAGCAATCCATTTACGGTCATGCTTGGCGCAAAATATACTGTTGGTTTTACCAGACCACATGAAACCAACCTGGGACTTGACTTCTCTGTGCCGTATCCATCACAAGGCCGTGAAGTGAAGCGATTGCTCACGCTCATGTACGCGCTTGGCGCACCCGATACTGGCGACGACACAGAATTAACGGTCTTACCTTCCGACCGTGCCGAACTTCAACAACATCCCGTCCTCGACTCGATAGTGCAGACACAAAGGCCGATTATTGGCATCCATCCGGGAGCGAGTATCGCCACACGACGCTGGATGCTCGACCGCTTTGCAAACGTCGCAGACCAACTTATCGAATTGTATGGTGCTGAAATCGTGATTACTGGTGGCAAACACGAATGGGAGATGTGCGAACGAGTGCGTACATTGATGCACCATCCGGCACATAATGTGGCGGGGCAGACGAGTTTAGGAACATTAGCCGCCCTCATTGAGCGGCTTACCCTCTTCATTTGCAACGACTCGGGGCCAGCCCATCTCGCGGCTGCCCTCGGTACACCGAGCATCACCATCTTCGGAGCAGCTAACGCAGAGGATTGGGCAGCTTCTGATACCTTGAAACATCGCCCACTCTCTGTTCCCGTTCCCTGTCGCCCCTGTTACCTCAGCGAATGCCCTGTCGGGTATACATGTTTACACAGTGTTACAGTTGAGAGTGTGCTTCGCAATGCAACAGCACTACTGGATATGCATGTGCAAACAGGACGACACGGAGAATTAGCTGTATAAGCTTGCCAGCATATGGCATAATAGAATGCATGATAGATATTTGCTTACTCGGAACTTGTGGCATGATGCCGATGCCGGGACGCTGGCTCTCGTCGGTGCTGGTGCGGAACGGTTCACACCTGATTCTCTTCGACTGCGGTGAAGGAACACAGGTTCCGTGGAAATCAATTGGTTGGGGCTTCCGGCAGTTGGGAGCCATCTGCCTGACACATATGCATGCCGACCACGTGGCAGGTCTCCCAGGCGTCCTCTTTATGGTCGCACACGCTGGGCGTACCGAGCCGCTCGATATCTACGGCCCCACAGGGACAACGTATGTTGTCGAAGGGTTACGGCGCATTGCGGATGTAATGCCGTTTCCAGTCCGCATTCACGAAATAAAGGGCGGCGATACCTTTACGCTCCCCGGTGACTTGCATGGCTCGTGTGCGAATGCGGCACATGGCGTTCCTTGCATCGCCTATCGTTGTGAGTTAGCGCGACGACCAGAATTTCAGGTCGAGAAGGCAAAGGCACTCGGTCTGCCAGTTCAGATGTGGTCACGCTTACAACACGGAGAGACGCTTGAATACAACGGACAGATGTATACACCGCAAGATGTGCTTGGGGAGCCGCGTCGCGGCATCTCCTTCGCCTACATCACCGATACGCGCCCAATTACGGCATTAAGTACCTTCGCACACGATGTAGACCTGCTCATCTGCGAAAGTATGTACGATGACCCCGATGATATACCGCTTGCCCGTGAACATAAGCACATGTATGTTGGAGAATCAGCAAGCCTTGCAAAGAATGCCGATGCACACAATCTGCTCCTCACGCATTTCAGCCCCAAAATTCTCGACCCATTCCGCGCAGAACAGACCGCCCGTCGCATCTTCCCCAACACGAAGGCAGGACGCGATGGCACGGTGGTGACGCTCGCGTTTCAAGATGAGGGGGTGTAATAATAAAGGTGAGTAATAATGTTGAACGTTGGCAAGTGAGTTGAAGGGTGTAATGAATTATACCCGTACATTTCAGGATACTTCTACGATTTCAGGTATTTTACCGTTCCCATCCTCCAACGTTCCCCATAGCTAAAAAATGTACGGGTATAATTCATTACACCCCTCAACCCATTCGACTACGCCCACAATTTTGTTCATGCCCCAACATCAACATCGACATCATCCGATTGCCGCGATGTTCCACCGCGCAAGTAGTAGTCGAAGAAATCCTCGACGCGCTCGACGTAGGCCACACGATCCTCGAAGTAGGATCCGCAGTGGTCAGCATGTGGAAACAGCCAGAGTTCCTTCGGCTCACCTGCCGCTGCATAGAGCAACTTTGCGTCGTTGGGATCGACAATCGTATCTTTCAGACCATGTATGATGAGAATGGGACGCGGCGCGATACGGCGAATATCGCGGATTGGCTCGACCTGATTGAAATGATAGCCAGCGCGTAAGGAGAGAAGCAGGTCTGTCATCCAATCGAAGAAAAAGGGCATGTGAAGTGTACGCTGTACGGCATAAGCAATCGCGCTACGATGTGTTGCAAAGCCGCTATCAAGCACCAGTGCCTCGACATCGGGAGTACGGGCCGCCCCCATAATCGCTACGGAAGCCCCCATCGAATAGCCAACTGCCCCGATATGTGTTCCGGGCGCACGTTGCTTCACATACTCGACAGCCCCTAGAAAATCATTGATTTCACGATATCCTAGCGTTACGGGCTTACCAACAATCGTGCCATGTCCATAATATTCAAAGGCAAGGATGTTATGTCCTGCATGCCATAACCTGCTCGCCGTCCCTAGCGTATCAGCACGCCTTCCGTGATAGCCGGGGCAGAGAATGATGGTCGAGGTTGCACCTTCAAAGGGAATATACCAGCCACTTACCAGATGGTCGCCCTGTAACGGAGCGAACTCCACCTCTTCCGCAGGTAAATCAAGTTCAAATGGTGAGAAGGTATAGAAGTCGAAGAAGTTTTCCTGGCGTTTAGGGCGAGTAATTGTCTCGACAATATAGGCAGCAATACCTAAAAGCACACCCAGTATCCCCACAACACTCCCCAACGTACTGAAGAGCAAACGCCGAATCGAGGGGCGAAACATTTTTCGTGTCATTCTGGTAGACATAAAGTCGCCAACCTTTCTCGCGCATGATTGGCAAAAGCGCATGGAAAAGAACA
>DAIQNC010000400.1:1108-4394 GCA_036788655.1 Ktedonobacteraceae bacterium | reverse complement strand
ACAGACGTTGATCGAAAACTGGAACGGAACGAGTTGGAGTATTGTGGCAAGCCCCAACCTGGGGTCGATTAAAGATGTGCTTTCCGGTGTGGCACGAGTCCCAGGTTCCAGCAATGTGTGGGCGGTAGGCTCCTACTCTCCCAGTAGTATCGGTCAGACATCGACATTGATTGAGTATTATAGCTAGTGGGTAATGCCATTCACACCGTTCGCATTCCCGTTTCGCGCATCCAGTGGATGAGTTTATCAGGCGGAACTGGACGCGAGATGTAGTAGCCCTGCGCCATGTCACAATTGAGGTTGCTCAACAGATGCGTCGTGGCTTCGTCCTCGACGCCTTCCGCGACGACTTCAAGGCCGAGACCGTGTGCCATCATGACGGTTGAGCGTACAATGGTGGCATCGGTCTCCACCTCGGTAATGTGTTGCACGAAGGATCGGTCGATTTTGAGTTCGCTAATAGGCAAACGTTTCAGATAGGCGAGCGAGGAGTAGCCTGTCCCGAAGTCATCGACGGAAACCTTGACACCCTGCTCCGCGAGGCGATGCAAGACCGCAACAGCATGGTCGATATCGGTCATCATCGTGCTTTCCGTCAGTTCGACGCGCAACAGATGAGGAGGCACGTTGTAACATTCCAGCAGCGTCGCAATAGTATCCGGCAGCATCTCTTCGCGCAAGTCCCACGTCGAGAGGTTGACAGCGATGCTCAATTCGAGGCCGCCGTCCATCCACTTCCGGCACTGGCGCACTGCCGTTTCCAGCACCCACAGCGTCAGTTGCGTAATCAAGCCCGATTGCTCGGCGAGTGGAATGAACTGGTCGGGTGGAATGAAGCCAAATTCGGGATGCTGCCAGCGAATGAGTGCCTCGACACTGTGAATGGTATGAGTTTGCAAGTCGATTTTGGGTTGATAGTAGAGGCAGAATTCGTTCTTGCATATGGCGTGTCGCAGCGCACCCATCAATGCGAGTCGTCGCGTGTTGTAACGGTCATGCGACGGATCATAGAGCAGATAGCCTTCATGCTGGCGTTTTGCCTCGTACATGGCGATATCGGCATGGCGTAGCAGAGTGAGAGCGTCTTCGCCATGTACAGGATAGAAGACCGCGCCAATGCTGATTTCGACCTGCACAGGAAATCCGTTCACGGTAAATGGCTCTTCAAATGCCGTTCGCACCGCCGCTACCATCTCATGTGTGTAACCTTCGCTTGTATCGGGGAGTAGCATCGCGAATTCATCGCCACCGAGACGGGCAATAGTAGTGTTTGTGCCAACAACAAGACGACTCAAACGTGCCGCTACCTCTTGTAGCAACTGGTCTCCCATGTGATGCCCGAAGGTATCGTTAATCTCCTTAAAGCGATCAATATCCATCGTGAGCAGTGCGATAGTGTGTTGATGTTGTTGAAGTACGACAGGTTTCTGTACTGGCCCGTCGTATGCCTTCTGAATGGCATCTTCCAGGCATTGAATGAGCAGAGTGCGGTTGGGCAGGTCGGTCAGGCTATCGTGAAGGGCTTGATAGCGGAGCGAACGTTCCAGCGCGACCCGTTGCGTCACATCGAAGGCGTTGATAACGAAGCCACCGATGTCCGGGTCATCGAAGCAATTTGACCCGTTATACTCGACGTGAATATATGTGCCATCAGCACGCCGTAAGCGGCACATATCGCGTGGTAGCACACCGTCTTGCAGGGCTTTCGTGAAGATGTTGACGGCACGCACCAGACCATTCGGCGGCATCAGGTCAAAGATACACGTGCCTATCAATTGCTCAGGCTCATAGCCAAGAATACGTTTGTGCGAAGGACTGACATAGCGGTACATGCCCATCTCGTCCAGAACGAGTACGAGGTCTGACGCATTTTCGGAAAGCGTGCGAAATCGCTTCTCGCTTGCCTTCAACTCCAATTCCGCCTGTACACGCGGACTCACATCCATTGCCACGCCAATAACGCCGTTGATGTTGCCTTTTTCATCGTAAAGAGGCGATACCTGTCCTTCATAGACGAGCGGTTTCATTATCAGCGAACTGAAATCCCCGGAATAGGAAATCTGTTCACCCTGCAACGCACGCCGTATTGCGTCGAGCAGCGTTGGAAATTTGCTGTACCGCTCAAAGACAGACATTCCAACGGCTTCCCCTGGAGAACTGCCGAATGAGCGTAGACCTTGACCATCAGTAAGTGTAAAAATGCCATTCACATCAGTGGCATAGAGCAGGATGGGGGCGTGCGATACAACCATTTGCAAACGTTCCTGGCTCTCACGCAGAGATCGCTCGATCTTTTCACGCTCCGTTACATCATGCACAATACATATAAATTCTTCATTTTCATCAAGAATGATAAATGCCTCGCGTACTTGCTCTTTCCCGTCATCATTGAACAGGCTATATTTGATGATTTGTATGCTACGTGTTTCATGTGCGAGGCGCATCGCATCAAGATACTGCTGTACGATATGCTCTGAGAGCGCAACGGAGAGATGCACCCCCTGTGATTGCAGGTTATCTCTTATATATCCTGTTCCCGGCCCGTCGGTATGGGATAAAACAAAGGCTTCACTATTGAGGCGCAGAATACGGTTGGGAATGGTATGGGCAGGAACGGTATTGATGCTATTAAGCGGCATAGCCTCATTGAGCAAAGGTGGAGACTCTTCGTGTAACTGTACCATGCTACATCACTTCACTTTCACTTCTCTTATTTCGAGGTCATGCGAAGTCATACAGGCGTATGTGCCTCGTCTCTCATCACTATCGGCAGAGTGCAATGCGAACAATAGGGGGTTGACGGATGGCTTTGTAGCATGGTAATCTTGCAATATGCCGTGAACGAATGCGGCACTGGCGTATAGTAATCAAGAAAGGTAGGTAACAGTATAATGACCATGAGGATTCTTTCCATCGTCTCCGCGCATATGGCGACCTGTCCTACCGTGAAGAGAGGTTTCGCGGCGTAGTTATCAGCACGTCCGCGATACGAACGATACATTCAGACATATTAAGTGTCTCTGTTCAATTGAGTAGAAAGTAGCTGCTTTCTTCCTCTTTGTCCTCTCACCTCACAACGCATCACTTCCTATAGCCATAATCTGGCTCCTCATATGCCGGCGACACCTTCACATCCATACTCATTTTCCGCATAGATGAATTGCTACATTCCAGGTGGTCACCAGGGTGTCATGAATGAGACCCGTACACTGTGGTGGCTTGCTCGCAATCGAGTGGAATGTAATTGACCACAGTGTACGGGTCTCATTGTACGGGTCTCATTTAT
>DAIQNC010000400.1:0-1098 GCA_036788655.1 Ktedonobacteraceae bacterium | reverse complement strand
GTCTATATCCCGATGGAACACGCACGTGATAAATCACGTCACAACATGCAGTGGTAAGTACCGTTTACGCACGTGATAAATCACGTCACAACATGGTATTGCTGACTACCAATATAAAAGAACAAGCCATCATAAAAGGATGCTGCATGAGCAAAAAGAACAATCTGCTCGACGAACTCGAACAACAAGAACTCGAACAAGAGGAACTCGAAGAGCAGCGACAACAACGCTATCAACGACTCAAGGCACGTAAGGCAAACACGATAAAAGAGAAACCCGGCAAGAAGGAGAGCTACGAGAGCAACGCCGATGTGCAACGCTGGCTTTCAGAGCAATCGCTACAAGAAACCGAGTTGAGCAAGGCGGCTTTCAACCCGACGTTTCTGGCGAGCCAACGCGACTCCGCGTGGCTACTCTCCTCTCTTGGCAACTTCTATGAGCAGGATTTGATTACCGACGTATTGCACGTTGTGAAAAGTGGAAAGGAAGCTACTGTCTATTGCTGTACCGCCGACGCACGCACTGGACTCGATTATGCGGCGGCAAAGGTGTATCGTCCGCGCATGTTCCGTAATCTGCGGAACGACGCAATGTATCGTCAAGGGCGCACACAACGCGACGTTGACGGGCGTGTGATACGCGGAAGCGTGCAACATCAACAGGCGGCGTTCAAGAGACAGCGAGGACGCGCTGTGCGGTTCTCGTCCTGGATCGAGTACGAGTTTCAGACACACGTCCTGCTCTACAACGCAGGTGCGGACGTGCCAAAACCGCTTGCCCAGATTGGCAACTCGCTGTTAATGGAGTATATCGGCGAAGTGGGAGTAGCCGCGCCACGTCTCTGCGAAGTGCGACTTAATCGGGAAGAGGCATATCCGCTCTTCGAGCGTATTCTGCACAACATCGAGTTGAGCCTGTCGCATCGTCGCATTCACGGCGACCTGTCGGAGTACAACATCCTCTACTGGCAGGGGCGTGTCTGGCTCATCGACTTTGCACAGGCCGTCGATGCCAGTCAGCAGGACTCGACCATCTACCAGCTCCTGCTACGCGACATCGAGCGCGTCTGCCGCCATTTCGCCAGCTATGGTGTCAAAG
>DAIQNC010000399.1:0-4396 GCA_036788655.1 Ktedonobacteraceae bacterium | reverse complement strand
GATGAGGTCTGTTCTATCAGGTCACAGACCCCTTGAAGTGCATACTGTGTATGCGGCGAAAGGTCAGCATCGACACCGAGCAAAATACGCATGGTTGGCATCGTACCCTCAAAAGTGTGTAGTAGCTCACATTGTCGTGGTGATATACACGATTGTCCAATAGCCGAAACTGCTGTACCCTTACGAGTGTAGTTAAGTATACTCGTTCTTGCGAAAAGTGGCAAGAAAATCTGAGAAAATTCTCAGTAATATAGTGTATACTTGACTTTCGAGAAGCACTTTTGATAACACAAAACGTTGTACGTCTACATTCATAACGACCAGGGGATAGGGTCAGGACGCACAATCACACAGACGCACTTACAAGGGATTACTCAGGAACAGAAGGCACTTATACCAGCAATTGCTGGCGCATAGCTCGACGACATGTTCGGTGGAGTCGAGAGAAAAGAGGGGAACGCAATGGGCATAAGTATGGATCATCCCCCTGACGAAATGAGCTTGGCAGAACTACGACGACGTTGCACACAAGAGATAGCGAAGTTTCGCCATAAGGATGTGAGTGATGATCGCTACTGCCTGGAAGTATTTCGCCGTGCCATTCATCTCAACGATCAGGACGCATGGGCGATACTGCACGACCAGTATAACGAGACGATACGTGTCTGGTTTCGTCGCCATACCAGCAAGGATACTGCACTCCGGTTTATGAAGGAAGAAGATTATGTAGACCGCACATTCCAGCGTTTCTGGCAAGCGGTTCGTAAATCGCAACCGAATTTCGAGACGCTTGCGAGCGCACTTACTTACCTGCAATTCTGCCTGACATGCACAATCATGGATGCTATCCGCGATTATGCTCGCCCGAATCTGACTCCGATCCCTGACTATGGACAGCCCGATGACCCGAAGTTCGAGGTTGAGGACTCGTATCATGAGGGAGAGTTATGGGAAGTTCTCAAGAGCTTATTGCATAGTGAGAAGGAGCAGCGTGCCGCATACTTGCTCATTCACTGCAACCTCAAGCCACGTGAAATCATCCGCTACTGCCCCGGCGAGTTCAAGGATGAAGCTGAAATCTACAGCCTGCGTCGCAACATATGGGAACGCATCATGCGGAACGTAGACAAAATTCGTTGGAAGATGAGCGATTAGCCAATGAAAGAGAGGATATTCACCTATCGAATACCGTGCAAGAAAGATATGCAAAAAACAACGCGCCCACCGTTTATACAGCGACATAAGAAGTGACTTGCAGAAGTCGCGTATGAGATGTAATGTATACATTGTACTTGTAGGGGCGTATTTGATTGCGCCCATGTAGTGTAATATGTATTTCGAGTGGGATGTACCAGAGATACAAAAACGAGAGAGGCGCGAGGAACACCATGAAGGACAGCTTTGACTCGATGGATGCCAGCAGCCCCATTGACGAGGAACTTTTAAGATATGCCCTTGATGGAGACCCACTCTCTGACGAGGCAAAAGGCATCATTGAGCAAGACCGGAACAGGCAACGACGCCTGACCCAATTGATGCGTGTCCAGAACGCGCTTACTGAGAAGCTGTACCGAAGCATCTGTCCGCCTGCTCATAGACTTGCTGAATATTGCGCTCCAATGAGCTATAACCTCTTCACATCCGAAGAGCGCATGGAACTTGCCCATCATATTAGCACCTGTCCTCTGTGTACCGCTGAAGTGACCGCGATTCGCCACGAATTTGCCACGAACAATGTATTTGCTGAAGAGCAAGTAGCACCTTCCGCGCTTTCCGTTCCACAGGGACTCATGCGCCGCCTCATTGCCGTTCTGCAACCCGCACACCCCCAGTTTGTCACCCGTGATGGGAGCATTATTGGTGCGAATGGCACATCAGGAGCATTGAATTGGCCCAGACATTATAAAGCTGAAACGCTCGACCTTTCGCTCCACCTCTCACACGCCAGCAACGGCTCACTCATGTTACTCGGCCTCTTCACCAGCACCGACCCCGACGAAAGCATTGACGCCTTTGATGGCTCGCCAGCCGAACTCTACGACTCCTCGAACCTCCAACAGAGCCGCGAACAGATACTCGCACAACCCTCACCCCTGCACACCACCGTCGATGACCTCGGCAACCTCGTCTTCAAATCCGTCCCCGTCGGAACCTACACCTTGCTCGTCCACCTACCCGAAAGAGAAGTCGTGATCGAGGGCATTGATGTGAGCCGTGAATAGGTAATATTTTTAGGTGAAAATGAGACATACAAAATAATAGTGCGCCCAGCGTTTACATAGCAACACATCATGCAGTCAACCGTAGTGTATGCTCATATATTGCTTTTCCTGACAGAAAAAGTTGCAATCATTCATATTTAACGGGGACAAGATACAGCACATGATAGACGCAAGCACATCGCCGTTGGCACAGCACATACAACACCTCTACGACCTCGACCTGGAACAAGGCAAAGCCTATATACAGTCTCACATATCAGAACTTCAAGACCACGTAGCTGTAGGCAAACTGTTGGAACAAGAGGCCCTGGACAAACTTTACAGCCCTCTACTTTCGCTCAAACTTGCAGAACTGCTCATCTTCTTCGGAGAGTATACGAATCACAAACATTCATATGCGCTTGGTTTGAAAGCAAAAGGGGATGCGCTTGTGCAAATTGGACATTACCAGGCGGCAATGGAATGTCTTGACGTTGCTGGCGAGGAATTTCTGCAACTCGGTGAAGAAGGTGATTGGGCGCGAAGTCGTATCAGTTGGGTAACGGCCTGTGCGTGGCAAAATAATATTGAGAAGGCATTAGCAGAAGCAGAAAAAGCGAGAAAAGTTTTTGCAAGTCTTCAAGAACATTTCTGGGGTTGTGTTCTTGATGGTAACGTTGCTGTAATCTATGATTATACAGGCCGCTATAATGACGCTCTAAAAATATATGAGCGAATTCGTACTACCTATTCCACATTAACTATTCAAGATAGAAATGCACTTAACAGAGAAACTGCTCTAGCGGAGATGAATGAGGCAATTTGCCTTGGTTGGATGGGAGAGATTGAGAGAGCAGAAATTCTTCTATTACAATCCAAGAAGCATTTTGAAGAACTTCAGGAGATGGATTTACTAATTGCCACTGATGTTAATCTGGCTGAACTTGACTATGTACAAGGTTATTATGGTTCTTCTCTTCGACGTTACTATCGAGCTCACGATAATTTGCTGGAACATAATATTGCTGATCCAACACTTCTTTTAGAAATAAAAATATGGATAGCGAAATGCCTTACGAAGTTGAACAGAGCATATGAAGCTTACCGTTTAACAGCAGAGGTAGTAGACTCTGAGCGGCAAGTAGGTGTATCCCTCAACACAATACTAGCACTTCGTGAACATGCTTCTGTGTTGACTATACTGAAAGATGACAAACAAGCATTGATAACTATCGAAGAGGCTTTGGATGTGTGTGAGAAACTAGGTGTGAGCCAGCAAGGGATGACAATAGCATTGCAAGAGGTAGAACTTTTACTAAGTACAGAAGAGATATATAAAGCTTATGCTAAAGCCGATATATTGAAAAGGTATTTTGAGTTAAGAAAGCTAGCTGCATTTTCGACACGGGCTGCCCTTGTAATGGTAAATGCGTTATTAATGCAAACAGAACAGAACAATAAGAGACGCCACGTATTGTTTGAAGAGGGAATTGCTCTTTGCAAAGAAACTATCTATCAAGCACGTCAAGCTAACTTGCAAGAGATAACATACAAATCCTACTATTTGCTTGGACGTTTAGAACGCAATTTAGGGGATAATCCAAAAGCAACTCGTTATTATAGAGCTTCTACTGCTCAAATTGAGCGGATGCTTGATGATTTACACTACGATTTATCACCGGCATTCCTGCATGAAACATGGACGGTTTATGCGGACACCATATCACTCTATCTTGAGCAGTCAAAGGTTGAGCAGGCTTTCAACTTTCTTGAACGGGCGCGTTCGATGTCTCTGCGTCAGTACCTCTCATCTTCGAGTAAACATAAAACACCAGAGGAGCAGCAACGACTGATAAAAAATAGTGCTACGACGCTGAAATTGCAGCAAGAATTACGCGATTGGCAGGAGCGATATCGAGACTATAGCGTTTTGCTTACCCAACTCGATACAGCAGACGCTTCAACGCTGCCCGGCGTAAGCCGAGAAATTATTCAGGATGAGGTCAAGCGTTGTGAGAGCAAATTAAGCGAACTGTTTGAACGTCTTTCGCTCTATCAAGAGGAGCCTCATGTTGTCGAAGGACATTCAAAAAGGCATCGTCGAAGTACCATCAAGCAGTTTGATGTCAGGCTACTACGTGAGCAGCTTATGTCAGACCAGACCCTTATAGCATACTTTTTGCATGAAGGAAGAC
>DAIQNC010000398.1:0-4415 GCA_036788655.1 Ktedonobacteraceae bacterium | reverse complement strand
GTATAATTCATTACACCCTTCCCCCACCACCAATGTTCACTATAGTTTGTCAATGTCCATCACCCATTAATCACTGACGTTATGAAAGTTGTAGTACAACACACAATTGAAGAGCCGCTACCACGGCAACGTTCTCAATTACAAGTCTCGCGGCTCATCATTGCAGCGTGTATTATCGAGTTGTGCTGTTTGCTCATCGACCTGCTTTCGCCGCTGCCAGCATTGCGGCTCAATGATACGCCAATCGCGGTAGCGTGGACGTGGTTGCTTGCTCCAGCCCATTTGCTTTCGACGAGCATGGGACAGGCAGAACACTGGTTAGCACCCATGTTGCTAGCCCTGGTATTTGCCTGTCTGCTCACAATGTATGGCTTGATGATTCGTGAATTGCTCCGTCGGATGCAATCTCAGGAACAGCAACAGGCATCGCGCCTGTTGCTATTCTTATTGGGAAGTACAATGGTCTTCGGCTTGACGTTGCTGATACAACCAAAGCTTTTTTCCGATGATGTCTTCAGCTATATCATCTCAGGCCGCATTCTCACTGTATATCATGCTGACCCTCTAAATACGGCTCCCATACAGTTTCCAGACGATCCCTATGTTCGCTGGGTCATCGCGGGCCGTTACGCGCCGAACATCTACGGCCCCCTGTGGTATTGCATCAGCTGGCTACTTGATAGTCTGAGAACGGCTCCAATTGGAACGCTCTTGCTGTTCAAGGGACTAGCGTTGCTCTCACATCTCTTGAATGGTCTGCTTGTCTGGTGCATTCTCAGTACCGTTGCCCCAGCACGCCGTATGCTCGGCACATTACTGTATCTGTGGAATCCACTCATTCTCATCTCACTTGCAGGTGGTGGACATAGTGATGGAGTGCTATTGACCCTGCTCCTTACGGCAACCTTGCTCTATACATGGCGATCAGCACACGAACACTCTAGTTATCTGGAGGCTCCGGCACGATTTGTGGCAATGCTGCTCTTCGGAGTCGCGGTCAGCATGAACCTGATTGTCTTGCTTATCGTTCCCTTGCTTGCATGGTTCGATGTACGGGCGGAACGCAAACTCGCACGAGCTTTCGTGGGTGCAACACTACGTTGCGTCTTGATTTTGCTTCCTGCGCTGGCAATATGGTTCCCATTCTGGCGTGGGGCTACAACATTTTTCGCGCTGACCTCGGCAGTGAATATGGAGCATTTCGTCCACTCGCCCCTCGGTCTACTCGTTGGCCCTAACCGTCTATTCTTCAAGCTGCTGGCTTATGTACTCCGCTTCCCCTGGGATCCCATTCCTGCCGCCGATGTAACGCTACGCGGTTCCGCCACCTTCGTCTTTGCACTACTCTACAGCAACCTGTTCAGTCAAGTGCGGCATGCTCCAACGACAATTGCAGGAATGCGCTACAGCGACAACGCCGACCCGAACATCGAGGTTCCCGGCATCGATACGCTATTCCGCACCTGGGGTATTGCGCTCTTTACATACATCGCTCTTGTGACGGGTTGGTTCTGGCCCTGGTATCTGCTCTGGCTACTCTGGGTCGTTATGTTGCAACGCCTTGACCTCTTCACCTCAACGATGCTAGTGTTATCAGGAACGGCCCTTTTCTTCTATGTCTTCGCTTCCGACATATTTCAGAGTATCGCCATCACACACTACGAACCGGCACTCATTTTCGGTCTCCCACTCGTCTATCTCCTGATAAGAAGCTATCGAACACGCCATGTATAATGTATGGGCGTTATCACCATGTTGTGTCGTGATTCATCACGGCTGTGTTCCCATGTTGTGTCGTGATTCATCACGGCTGTCCGTGCTTATGGTTGAAACACAGCCGTGATAAATCACGGCACAACATGATAATCGGGAAAGGATAATCACACTATAATGTCGGACGAGGTTAAGCAGAGGAAGATCGAGCATGTCAGTGTCGCGCTAGGCCAGGATGTAGCGGCTCCACAACGCGCTAACTGGAGCGATATACAATTCGTGCATCAAGCATTGCCAGAGGTCAATCTGGATGATATAGATACGTCAGTCAGCTTTCTTGGGCGTACTCTACGCTATCCACTGTTCATGTCGTCGTTAACGGGCGGTCATCCCGATGTGACGGGTATCAATCGCAACCTTGCACGGGCGGCAGAAGCATACGGCCTTGCGCTCGGCGTGGGAAGTCAACGTGCAGCTATCGTCAATCCCGACGTAGCAGGAAGCTATGCCGTGACACGGGAACAGGCCCCTCACGCCTTTCTCATCGCAAATATCGGTGCGCCCCAACTCATTCCCCAGAATCGCCATGAAGCCTTCACACGCGAGCAGGTACAACGTGCCATAGACATGATTGGAGCCAATGCCCTCGCCGTTCATATGAACAGTCTACAAGAGGCGGCACAACCAGAGGGCGACCGTCGCGCCACAGGTGAAGCCGCCGCGCTCACCTCGCTTACACAATGGGTAGGCGTTCGAAGGAGACGGGTGCAGGAGTCTGTCGGGAACAAGCGATGTTATTGCGCTCGTGTGGCGTTTCCGCTATAGACGTAGGTGGCGCAGGTGGCAGCAGTATGGCAGTGATGGAAGCAGCACGTTCACGCTCACGAGGAGACGAACGCACCATGAATATCGGTTTGCTCTACCGCGACTGGGGCATCGCCACACCCATCAGTGTCGTCGAAGCAGGAACCGCGCACCTGCCACTCATCTCGACGGGTGGCGTTCGCAACGGCCTGGATATCGCACGTGCCCTTGCCCTCGGCGCAACGCTCGTCGGTATGGGCTTTCCCTTCCTCAAAGCCGCCAGCGAAAGCTACGAAACCGTCTGCGAACTGCTCGAAACCGTCATCGCCGAGCTGAAAGTTGCTATGCAACTGAGCGGCGCATCCAACATCACGGAACTGCACAAAGTCGATGTTGTCGTGACAGGCGAGACACGTGAATGGCTCACTATGCGCGGCTTCGAGGATGAGTTGAAGGGTATGGCGCAAAGAAGATGGAGAGCGATGAATATGGGACGGGGATAACGCTCCTACAGCATCTTGTACTCTTCCATCGTGTTCACATTCACGAACGAGCGCAATTCCGGGTCAACGTTCCTCAATTGCTCCTCTTCGATGTAGTGTACAGGCACAGCATCTAATCGCTCCTTGATGAGAGGAAGTATGGAGCGTGGATAGACGGCGAGCAAGACCTGTGGGGCATTCTGTACACGCGGAATGAGCAAGGCATTAGCACGAGGAAGTGAAAGCAGGAATGTTACTAACTCAGGTTGTATCAACGGCATATCCACCGCCGTAACCAACGCATGTGTATGACGTATCGCGGACAGACCCGTATACAGTCCCATGAGCGGCCCGGTATCAGGAATCAAGTCATGGATGACACGCGCTCTTACTGTGGACGATATACGAGGAATACGCGCAAGTTGTGCCGCCTGAGCCTCGTCACGCGCAACAATAATCACCTCATCACAGACGTTAGCTAACATATCTGTAAGATACTCAACAAACGTCCCACGATGTATCGCTTCATCCTTCGTAGAATGGCGATGTATCGCTTCGTCCCTCGTCGTCCCACGATGTATCGCTTCGGGGAGCGCAAGCAACGCCTTATCGCTCCCCATGCGCCTACTTCGTCCCCCTGCCAGCACGATAGCCGAGACAGGTTGAGGTGTTACAGTAAATTCAGAACTTGCAGCAAGTGGGGATGGAGTTGACACTTAGCGCGACAATGCCTTCGTCTTACGCTTATTGCCCTGCTTCCCCTGCTTACTCTTCTGTACGTAGCGTTGCTGATTCTGGTAGGCAATGAAATTCGCACGCTCTTTTGGATACTTCCGTATGAGGTAGACGAGCCAGATAACGCCCCATACAACTAAACTCAGCACCCACAGGACGCGCCAGAAACGCCATGCAAAGAAGTAATCGTAGAGGTATTCGCGGCAGAAAATTAAGGGGAAACCGATGAAACAAATCACCGCAAACCAGCCCAGGAAGCGGTCGAACATATACTTCGTAACGGGCATGCTCTTCACAAACCGCTTGCGACCTTCAACGGTATAATAAAACCAGATAAGCATACCTACGATACAAAAGATAAGCCAGGGCCACAAAAAATGGAACGGCTCCGGTCCCGATAGACCTGCCGCCGACCCTGCATCGGTGGGTGTGTCAAATAGCCAGTGATAAAGATTGAAATTGTGCAGCATGAAATGTCTCTCCCTGTAGACAAAGAACCACGTATCACTGCTATGATATCATGGGCGGTCAATATCCTCTATAATTTCCTGCGCCGCTCGCGCCCCTTCACGCGCCCCACCTTCCATAAATCCTTGAAATTCTACCGAGCAATGCTCACCTGCAAAGTGAACTGGGCCCTGGCGCACGCGCTCATAGCCTGCAAACTGCGTATATTGTCCT
>DAIQNC010000397.1:0-4416 GCA_036788655.1 Ktedonobacteraceae bacterium | reverse complement strand
GCAATGTTGGGATAATCTTGCCATGTACGGGTATAATTCATTATACCCTTCCCACACCACGAGTGTTCCAATTTCTTATACAAAAGGAGCCATGCAATGCGTCACCTGCTACGTCGCGTCGTATTCTACGTATTTGCCGTCTGGATGGCGGTCACGCTCGACTTTTTTATTCCGCGTCTGGCTCCTGGCGATCCCGTTGCGGCGATTGTGGGCAAGATGTCCACGAAGGGCTATGTCACGCCAGCGATGATGCAATCGCTTTCGGCAATGTTCGGTCTGGATACGCATGATCCGCTCATCATACAGTATTTCAAGTATCTCGGCAATTTACTTCACGGCAACCTTGGCAACTCGATACAATATTTTCCTACTCCTGTCCTCACTATTATCGGACAAGATATCGGCTGGTCTGTAATGCTTGGAGGAGTCGCTGTCGTCCTCAGTTTTGCGCTCGGCTGCCTACTTGGTATAATTGCAGCATGGAAACGTGGGAAAATGCTCGATACCATTCTTTCACCTGCCATGAACTTTTTATCGGCTATCCCCTATTTCTGGCTTGCTCTAATATCGCTTTATGTATTTGCCTATCTGCTCAGTTGGTTTCCTTTATCGGGTGGCTATGACGCTGCGAACATTGACCCCGGCTTGACCTTTGATTACATCAGTAGCATCATCCAACACGCCTTCTTACCTGCATTGACGCTCATTATCTCCTCACTCGCTGGCTGGATGCTTACGATGCGGAACTCGATGGTGACGACGCTCTCCGAAGACTACATTCTTATGGCAAAGGCAAAAGGTCTACGTGAGAGGCGCGTCATGTTCTGGTATGCGGCTCGTAATGCTGTCTTGCCGAACATCACTGGTTTTGCCATTGCGATTGGCACGATTGTCGGTGGACAGTTGCTTACTGAGATGGTATTTTCCTATCCAGGCATCGGCTATGCTCTGCTACAGGCCGTGAACCAGCAAGATTACGCAATGGTACAGAGCATCTTCCTCATTATTACGCTTGCTGTACTTGGTGCAAACTTCCTGGCTGATATGCTATACACCGTTCTCGATCCACGTGTACGCATAGAAAAGAGCATCTAAATCATACAAGGAGGCCACATTCTATGAGCATTATACCTATCGCAATTGCTCCCGACGAATCGCTATCGGCACGTGTGCTGGATACGATACGCACCGTGTGGAAATACCTGACGTTTAACCGCAAAATGGCGGTAGGCAGTGCCATTCTTGGCTTCTTCATACTCGTTGGTCTGATTGGGCCGTTCTTTATGACAATCAACCCGGAAGCGACCTCACATCTCTTTATTGCACCGCCTTCACCTGCTCACCTGTTGGGAACAACGGTTGTTGGGCAGGATATTTTCAGTCAACTAGTGTATGGCACACGCACTAGCGTATTCTGGGGTCTGGGAACAGGACTACTCGTTACCATACTTTCCGTCGCAGTCGGGCTAGTTGGTGGCTACTTCGGTGGAGTGGTCGATGACCTGCTTACCCTGCTCACCAACGTCTCACTTGTGCTACCTGCACTCCCACTGGCAATTGTACTTGCGGCCTATTTTCCACGCGGCCCACTCACGATTTCGCTGGTGATTGTCTTTACGAACTGGGCGTGGCAGGCGCGTGTACTGCGTTCACAAACGCTGTCGCTACGGGGTCGTGAGTTCGTCACGGCGGCACGTACCAGTGGCGAGGGCGCATGGCGTATCATCTTCTACGAGATTTTCCCGAACGAAATCGGGCTTGTCGTAGCAGGTTTTGTCAGTACCACAATTTACGTCGTCCTGACGTGGGCCGCGCTAGAGTTTCTCGGCCTCGGTAACGGCACAATTCCTAGTTGGGGCAGTATGCTCTACTGGGCGCAACAGGCAGGTGCATTAGGTGGTGGCCTCTGGTGGTGGTTCGCACCCCCCGGCATCTGTATCGCGGTACTTGGTGCTGGCCTTTCCCTCATCAACTTCGGCATCGACGAAATCGCGGATCCACGATTGCGCGTGGAACGCCCTGTGAAAGGTGCAAAATTGAAACGGGGGTAATGGTGAGCAGGGTGTAATGAATTATGACCCGTACATTGTAACGTTGGTGGAACGTTCGTGGTAGATGGAAAGGTGGAGCAATGGACATTGAAAATGACGAAAAACAGTCATGGATGGGGAAAGGGTGTAATGAATTAGACCCGTACATCTCAGCGTTGATCGAACGTGGGTGCGTGGGGAACGGAACAAATCCGAACATCATGGACATATACTATCCTATGGCGGGCATAATTCATTACATCCCGTTCTTCATCCTCACATGCCCATCACTACTATCCCATGTACGGGCATAATTCATTACACCCTTCCTCCATCCACTCTCTCACCCCAACGCGACCATGTACGGGCATAATTCATTACACCCTTCCCCCAGCCACTCTCTCACCCCAATGCGACCATGTACGGGCATAATTCATTACACCCCCTCCCCCCACGCACAATCTCCCCTCATGGAAGAAACAACACCCCCATTTTGTTATCCACTATAGCAAGAATAATGTAATGGTATGGCGCAGAATCATATCCTCATACAAAGTTCTCATTTGCTTGTGTTATGACATGACCTATGGTACACTTTGAATGAGAACCTCATAGCTTTTCGCTTATTTTTATTTTGCAGGTCACATGTTCGCAACGGCGTGATAAATCACGCCACTACATGGGGCGGTTGCAGCGTCACACCACAATATTTGGCTTTTACTCTCGTTGGCGGAAGCGAGAGTGGCGATAAATCTTATTGAACTGAATATTCTCTAGCTATGCTACACATGGGCGCAATGAATTACGCCCCTACGATAAGGCGCAACGAATTATGACCCTACCGTAGGGTGTAATGAATTATGACCCGTACAGATGTGTAGTCAGGAGGTTCGTTTTACCTTGACAACAGAAAAGATTCGACTTGTCCCGCTCGGTGGCTTAGGGGAAGTCGGAAAGAATATGATGGTCGTCGAATATGGCGACGATATCATCATCGTGGACGCCGGGGTGATGTTCCCGGATGATGAGATGTATGGGGTCGATCTGGTTATTCCCGATACGAACTACCTCGCCGATAAGAAAAACCGCATTCGCGGTATCCTTGTTACTCACGGTCACGAAGACCACATTGGCGGTCTCCCCTATGTTCTACCGATGCTCGGTTTCCCACCCATTTATGCCACCCGTCTCACACATGGCCTGATTATGGTCAAATTGAAAGAGCATCATCTGCTCGAAAAAGCTGTCGTTAATGTCGTTGCTCCCGGCGATACGGTAGAGTTAGGCGAGTCGCTCGTCGAGTTCTTCCGTGTCAATCACAGCATTCCCGACGCGACAGGCGTTGTTATTCATACACCTGTTGGCGCAGTCGTGCATACTGGCGACTACAAATTCGACTACACGCCCGTCGATGGCAAACCTGCCGATATCGGCACACTGGCTCGCATCGGCAATGAAGGTGTGCTACTGATGATGGGCGATAGCACCCGCATCGAGTCGCCTGGCTTCACGCCCTCGGAGCGCGTCATCAACGACTCGTTCGACAAAATCTTTGCGAACGCACCGGGACGCATTATTCTTGCGACCTTTGCCTCGCTCATCTCACGTGTGCAACAGGTGATCGACACAGCAACGCGCTATGACCGCTTTGTTGCCTTAACGGGTCGCAGCATGATTAACAACGTGCAGATGGCAATGGAACTTGGCTATCTCAATGCGCCAAAGGGGACATTCATTCGCATCGAAGATATCAACAAGTACAAGCCTGAACAGGTAGTGATTATCTGTACAGGTAGCCAGGGCGAGCCAACGTCGGCACTCACACGCATCGCCAATCAGGATCATCGCTTCGTTCGCATTCAAGCAGGTGATACCGTGATTCTCTCGGCAACGCCTGTGCCGGGCAATGAAAAGATGGTCAATCGCACGATCAACAACCTCTTCCGCCAGGGGGCTGAGGTCTACTATCAGGCCATTGCGAATGTACACGTCTCCGGTCACGCCGCACAGGAAGAACTCAAACTCATGTTGAGCCTTGTGCGCCCGAAATTCTTCATGCCTGTGCATGGTGAGTATCGCCAACTCGTCCTGCACGCCAAACTCGCATATGCGATGGGCATTCCAGAAGATCATATCGTGGTCGCAGAGGATGGCGACATCATCGAGGTCAGCAAAGACTCAATTAAGATTGCCGACCATGTATCGAATGGCAACGTCTTCGTCGATGGTCTGAGCGTCGGCGATGTCGGACAAATCGTGTTACGAGACCGCAAGGTACTCTCGCAGGACGGTATCCTGATGGCGATTTTGACCGTCGATAAAGAGACGGGACAACCCATCGGTGGCCCCGACATCATCTCGCGTGGCTTCGTCTACATGCGCGACT
>DAIQNC010000396.1:0-4425 GCA_036788655.1 Ktedonobacteraceae bacterium | reverse complement strand
TGGTGGCGAGCTTTTCGAGCGCGGGAATGTTGATTTCGTCGTTGAAGTGTCCAGCATTGGCGATGAGTGCGCCATCCTTCATGCGCTCAAGATGCTGCTGATCGATGACGTTGATATCACCCGTGACGGTCACGAAGATGTCGCCGAGTGCGGCAGCTTCAACGCCCGGCATCACGCGGTAGCCATCCATGACGGCTTCGAGGGCGCGAGTGGGGTCTACTTCGGTGACGATGACGTTGGCTCCCATGCCGTGTGCGCGTGAGGCAACGCCGCGTCCACACCAGCCATAGCCGAAGACGACAACAGTACGCCCGGCAATGAGGATGTTGGTTGAGCGAATGATGGCATCAATCGCACTCTGTCCCGTGCCATAGCGGTTGTCGAACATGTGCTTTGTATCAGAGTCGTTGACAGCCAGCACGGGGAACTTGAGAACACCTTCGCGCTCCATGCTCTTGAGACGAATCACGCCTGTCGTCGTCTCTTCCATACCACCAATGATATCGGGAATGAGTTCGGTGCGTTTCGTGTGAATGGTCGAAACGAGGTCGCATCCATCGTCCATCGTCATCTGCGGCTTATGATCAAGCACAGCGTTAATATGCTGATAGTAGGTCTTTTCATCTTCGCCCTTGATGGCAAAGGTAGGAATACCGTACTCACTGACGAGTGCCGCGGCTACATCATCTTGCGTCGAAAGTGGATTCGAGGCACACAACACAAGGTCTGCGCCGCCAGCTTTGAGCGTAATGGCGAGATTTGCAGTTTCCGTCGTGATATGCAAGCAGCCCGACATACGAATGCCTTTGAGCGGCATGTCCTTCGTGAAACGCTCACGAATGAGGCGCAGCACGGGCATTTCTTTCGCAGCCCATTCGATGCGGTCCTTACCGCGAGCCGCCAATGCGATATCTTTCACATCTCCACGTGAAGAGATTGTCATAAAAATTTTTCCTTCTCCCTCAAATATATTGCAGGGGTTTTGTTATCGACGTTGGTAAACAACACCACGTATTCTACAACATTTTGGTAGCACCATGTAGTGTCGTGATGTATCATGACAGTGCGTCAAAAACGTATTTCGGGTCAGGACACAGACAGTCGTGATGAATCACGACACTACATGGTCTGGCGATTCGTAGGACAACGATTTATCGATTGGCCCTATTTTCCCCTGAACGCCAATCGGGATCAAAATGCGAATAGGTCACAAGTTCCCGATAGCGTTGCGCGATATCGTCCATTGTCAGCGTTTTTAGACGATTGGTGCTGAAATCGCTACAGGCGAAGGAGCCGAGGATGTTGCCATGCACAACGGCCCGTTTCATATCGTCTACCGCATACTTGCCCTGTGCATCGGGTTGAACGGTTGCGAGATAGCCGAGGAAGCCAGCCGCGAACGTATCGCCAGCACCCGTCGGGTCGATGACCTCTTCAAGTGGATAGGATGGTGCGCTAAAATATGTGCCATCGGCTCCGAAAAGCAATGCTCCATAGCTACCGAGCTTGACGATCACGTATTGCAGTCCCATACTTAACAAATGGCGAACACCGGCGATGATACTGGCCTGTTCGGTATATTGACGTATCTCTTCCTCGCTCATCAGCAAGACATCAACGCGCTTGATAACTTCGGTCAAGGCATCGCGCTCAGTGAGATGTGGAGAAGGCATCTGGTTCAGCACCTCCATCTGGAGTGTCGGCTGAATATTGGCAAGGAAGACAAGCGGACTCTGACGGTAGGATTCGGGTATAACGGGGTGGAAGTCGCCATAGACGCCGAGTTGCGTGTCAAGCGTGTCGCGTGAGTTCATATCCATGTGGTAGCGACCCGACCAGTGAAAGGTCTTGCCCTCCACGATTTGCAGACCATCCAGATTGACATTATGGTGACGCCAGAAATCGAGTTGCTCATGTGGAAAGTCACTTCCCACAACGGCGACTAAATTTACCGTATCATAGAGCGAAGCGGCAGTTGTAAAGTATGAGGCCGCACCGCCAAGTACGCCCTCTACCTTCGCAAAAGGTGTCTCGATAGTATCGAGAGCAACGGAACCAACAACTAGAATAGGCACAAAATTCTCCTAAGTGTAAAATGTATATCCAGGTTCTGAGAAATAATCCAATCATCACGTAGGGACAGATTCATCCTGTCCGTGCGAAATGGGATATTAGGCCAGACGGACGGGATACATCTGTCCCTACGTGATGATTGGATTATTCGTTCATTTCTATAATTATGACCCCTACACAGGTGTTGCATCGCTGAGATGCTCGATGACACCATCGAGAAAGTCGATGGTCTTGCCAAATTTTTCACGCGCCATCTCGCGAGCAGCGTCGGTATAGAGCGATTGATACTGGTCGATGAAACGCTCCTCGATGTGATGCAGAATAGTAGCAAGCATCTCGCTTGTCATCGGACGGTCAGGGTAACGCGCTCCGAACTCGATAAGCGAGGTGACGACAGAAAGGCCACTCAAGCGTCCGAGTCTATCAGCATCGTAGAGGATGCGAGCTTCTACAGGCACATGTTGCTCCGAGGATGCACTGGTTTCGTGATGCACAATAGCCTGTTCCACACGCTGAATACGCTCCGGTGGAAATTGCTGCTGCTGCAAAAACTGTACCGCCATACGAGCCGATTCACGTTGGTGATCGTTATATCCATGTGCAACTGTCGAGATATCGTGGAGATAGCCAGCGATGACAAGTGCGTCCATATCAATCGCCTCATCATCTTTTCCCTTATCGCTCTCGCCATCGTTATTGTCTGCAATGTCTATCTCATGCTCGCTTTCAAGCTGATAATCGGTCTGTTGTACAGCGAGCATACGACAACTGGCGACAATTGCGCTTGTGTAGCGGAAGCCTTCCTCACCCAGTATCTCCTGTGCGTATTGTGCAACTTTTTGTACCACGCCAATAGCATCAGGCTCCATTGATGACATCTTCCTTTCCATCCTTACTCCTCATGTTTCCGGCTTTCACTCTCAAAGAGTTGCCTCAATGACTGCTCATAAGGGAAACGCGCAATACCACGCTCGGTAACAATGGCGGTCACGTACTCATGCGGTGTCACATCGAATGCAGGATTGGCAACATGAATTTCGGATGGCGCGATGACTGTTCCACGTACCGTCGTCACCTCGTCTGGCTTACGCTGCTCAATAGGAATAGCTTCACCGGAAGAGAGCGTCAGGTCGATGGTAGAGAGCGGCGCAACGACATAGAAAGGAATGTTGTGAGCGTGTGCAAGCACTGCAACGCTATACGTTCCAATCTTATTGGCAACGTCACCATTTGCGGCAATGCGGTCGGCTCCCACAAACACGGCTTTGATACCGCCATGCCGCATAAAATGTCCTGCCATGTTGTCGGTGATGAGTGTCAAGGGAACATGCGCCTGTTGTAGCTCCCACGCCGTCAAACGCGCCCCCTGTAGGACGGGGCGTGTCTCATCGACAAAAACATGGACATGTTTTCCATCGCGGAACGCCGTGTAAATAGGCGACAGTGCCGTACCACCGCCGCCAGCAGTAGCGAGCGTACCAGCATTGCAGTGTGTAAGTACAGTATCACCATCGTTGATAAGCTCTGCCCCGAAGCGTCCCATCTGTAGACAGGCGGCAATATCCTCATCAGCAATAGCCTGGGCCTTATCGCGCAGTTGAAGAGCCATTTCCTGAGACGAGGTGACGGAAAGCGAAGCCATATACTGCGTCATGCGCTCGATGGCCCAGAAGAGATTGACGGCGGTAGGGCGTGTACGACTCAGCATCTGCCCGACCTCTCGCACATGGGCGCGTAGCTGCTCAAGTGTTATATCGTGTTCACGTACCGCACGGTATGCGGCAAGAGCCATACCGAACGCAGCAGTGACACCGATAGCAGGCGCACCACGTACCTTCAAGGTCTTGATAGCATCAGCTACCTCGTCCTCGTGTCGAAGTCGTAGCGTTATCACCTGCGCAGGCAACAGCGATTGATCTATCATACAGACAGCCGCACCGTCTGCGTCCTCTTCCCACCAGACGGTGCGAGCGATAGCGTTAGCGGAACCATAGTATGTATTTTCAGGCAGAACTTGCTGCTGAGGTAATAGTTCATCGGTCATTTCATCATATCTCTCGTTGTAAAAGTCCCCCAATGGTACTAACTTGTTGGAAGAAATAGCGTCAACACCCCACAAGTATGCTACCATGATAGTCGATACCACATACAAGTGCAAGTCAACATGACTCTATATCCATGTTACTGATTGTGTTGGTTGTCCGTTCCACAATGCAGAAGGGTGAAGATTTCTCCACCTGATGGTCAGCATATCACCCGAAAGGGTTATTTTCGATATGCAGGCGTGTCAGAGACCGGGAGATGTGTTACTGTCTCTTGCATGGAACGGACAAGAAGATATTTGTAACCATC
>DAIQNC010000395.1:0-4459 GCA_036788655.1 Ktedonobacteraceae bacterium | reverse complement strand
TGGTGACGCACGATGCCGCCATCGCCGCCGAGGTTGACCGCACCATCGCTATCCGTGACGGACGTACCAGCACCGAAACGGTACGCCGCGAAACCACGCTCGAAACACTCGACGCTGGTATCCTCGCCGCCAGTTCTGTTATCGGCCTGTCAAGCCAGACGCACCGCGAATCAATCCTAATTGACCGTGCAGGTCGTCTACAGTTGCCGAAAGAGGCCATTGAGCAGTTCCCGTTCAATGGACGTGCCGAGGTGCGTATCGCCGAAGACCACGTAGAACTTTGGCCTATCCTTGATGAAGAGAGTGAAAATGGCAATGGCAAGACAAATGGTAATGCGAAAAATGGCATAAACGGGAAAAACAGTACAAACAGTACAAATACCGCGACTTATCAGGATACACCACAGAAACGTGAGGACAAACGCTAATGCAACAGGCTCCAGAGACCGTTAAAACCACTACGATTGCCGAAATGCACGGCGTGACACGCGAATTTCGCACAGAGGGCGGTGTCGTTCATGCGCTTCGTGGCATCGACTTAGTAATTCAGCCCGGCGAGTTTGTCGCGTTACGTGGACGCTCCGGCTCCGGCAAAACCACGCTCCTCAACATTCTGGTTGGCCTCGATAGTCCCACACAGGGTCAAGTCTTCGTGCTTGGTCACGATCTCGTGACGATGAACGAGAGCGACCGCGCAAAATTACGCCGCGAGAGCATCGGCATCATGTTTCAGAACGCGCATCTGTTCCCCTCGCTGACTGCACAGGAAAACGTCGAGGTCCCGCTAAGACTTGCGCGTGTCCCTTCCAATCAACGCACAAAACAGGCACGTGAGGCACTTGAACACGTCGGTCTGCTCAAACGCGCCCATCATCGCGGCCTCGAACTCTCTGGCGGTGAGCAGCAGCGCGTCGCCCTTGCTCGCGCCCTCGTACACATGCCACGCTTCATCGTCGCCGACGAGCCAACTGGCAACCTCGACACGCTCACAGGCCGCAGCATCACCGACATGCTCCGCACCGTGACACACGACACAAAGATTGGTATGCTCGTCGCCACACACGACCCTCTCTTCGTCGCCTCTGCCGACCGCGTACTGCAAATCGGCGACGGCAAAATTCTGGAATAACCCCTACAGAAGCTTTATTTCGTTGTTGACCGTATCTATAGAAGGTATTGTTTCCCTACCTTTTACTAAAAAGGAGCCTTCTATGAGTACGGTCAATACAATGACTGACAAAAATATAAATGAGAATCTATCATTAACTAACCAGCATGTCTATAGAATTCGCAATTTCTATCGTTACCTGGGGCCAGCTACAGGCATAGGAGCATTTGTTCTGGCCTTACTTTTTACAGCTATCAAGCAGAATTTTCGCTTAACGTTCTCTTCCATTCTTTTCATCTTCCTGTTCAGCCTCTTCCTGGGAGTAGTGCTAACACTCACCATATACTTTTCTTTGAGGGATTTGCGCCTCATCACCTCAGACGAAGGCATCATGTTTTATGGGCAAGGTGGCTATCGAGTTTACACACCCTGGAACAATATAGCAGGGCGCACCACCTGGTCAACAGGAAGAGGGAGTATACAGGCAATTCGTCTATCCGTTCCCGCAAAAGAGATGAGTATAGCAGTGGGCGTTCAGATGCGACAACCAGCTATAGAGAAGCGCGGTTGGATTCCTATGATGGATACAACGCATCAGACAACAAGCGTCATTCCGGTCGGCTATTTCATGGACAACTGGCAACGTAGCCCGCTTGCCCAGGATATCAGACAACACGTCTCTTTATAAACGCTACAAGACAAAAGACAGCAAATCGTATCCAACATTAATAGTTCCTGTATATCCTCGTTGTTCTGCGTCTTGCTGTAGCCGCCCTTCATCCAATTCACGATACTGATGCGAACAGACAATGACATGCGCCTTCGATTTAACGGCGAGTTGCACAATCTGTTCGTCAGTGATATGGCCTGAGTCGATAACAGCAAGGTCTGCATCTTGTAGAAACGCGATTTCTTCATCGTGAAAGTTTGAGTCGCCCGTCAAGGCATACGTTTTGCCGTTCCAGACGAAGCGTACCCCGTGATTACCTGCTGGCGGCAGACTCACGGCTTCAAAGAGATGATCAGCGACCTCGTGTTGTCCTGCACCACGTTCGTGAATATGTACCGTATATCTATCAGGCTGTTGGAATGCAGAGCGTCCAAACAGGTCGAAGAGGCTACTAAGAAATTGGTGCGTCCCCGGCGGCCCGTAGATGTGCAAATCGACATTGCGTGGATTTTTCTGAGACCACGCACCTGCGTGCAATAATGGGATAAGGTCGGAGACATGATCGGGATGAAAGTGTGAGAGGATGATATGCTGTAGCGTGTTCGGGTTGATACCAACCTCTAGCAAACGTTGCACAATGCCGTGTCCACAATCGAACAGAATTGGCGTCCCGTCAAGGTTGAGCAAGACGCTTGAGGCGCGTCGCTCATATTCAATTTGGCACGTCCCCGTACCGAGCAAGGTGAGCGCATTCATCTATGATAGCTCCTTCAATAGAGAGTAGAGACGATGAAACCTTCGAGCCTGTGTGCCAATGTACGGGTATAATTCATTCCACCCTGTAGTTCACTCACGAACGTCCAGACGAATATATCAATGCCCTTTATTATACTCTTACAGGTTTCTACCATATAATTTCAGGTAAAGAAAGGTTAACAATCGTGCTATTTCTATCACGTGCCTCAATACGTTATAAACAAAGCCATCTCGATGCGATACGTGAATTTCGAGAGATAGACCTTCGCAAGACGAGCAAGGCTCGTCCGTAAAAAAATTGCGTTACTGGATAACAGTATAGTTATGATTGGAGTATTTTGCGTCCATTGACACGCCTTCTATAATACGGAATGAGCATATTCCGCAATAGCGGCATTTCTAGCTAGATGGAAGGGAACCGGGAGCATTGATGGATACGACGAAGACCGACCAGCTTGACTATATGCAACTCATGATGAACAATACTCCTGTCGGTATAGTACTCTATGACACGCAAGATTTTCGGATACTCTCACTGAACTCAGCAATGCTTCAATCGCTTGCTAGAAACTTCCCTGATTTACCATACAAAGGGGATGAAATCATCGGTCAACCTCTCTCAGCATGGTTTCCCCCTTCGGGCATTCAGGAGATGACGGCTATCTTCCGTAGCGTTGCAGAGTCGGGCATTCCTTTCCGTAGAGTTGAATATCCATTTCGTCTTCCCGATGGAAGTATTGCGTACTGGAACTGGTCACTTCAACCTGTTACTGATGAGCAAGAGCATATCATTTACTTATTGCATTCCTCCACAGATGTTACAGACAATGTGAAAGCTCGCCTTGAGGCCCGAAAACCTCAAATGGAGCATGCCACACATCCACTTAGCAGTATCGATAATCAATTTCTGCGTTCGATGCTTGACCACTTTCCCGAAGGCATCCTCATTGCTGATGTGACCAGTGGCTCACCCACCTATGTGAATGAGGCGGCGGCTAGCTTGCTCAGTGTCCCACAATCCGCCCTAATGAGTATGCCACTGTATCAGCATATCTGGTCTCACCGTCAGGACGTGGACACGATAGTTGAAAAAGATGCTATAGAGGTTCCTTTTTCTATCGAAACAACGCCGACGCTGGAACAGTCAACAAAGATTCCGTGGCTCTTTCCAGTTGTTCGCGCTTTATGTGGAGAAACCATCAAAGAGCAGGAGACAATGATTACGCGCCCTGATGGTAGTACACACCATGTCCTGACATCAAGCATTCCTTTACGAACGGAGCAGGGCATCATTGTAGGGGTTGTCGTTATTTTCCAGAATATTTCCGGTCAAAAGAACCTTGATCAGCAGAGGCAAGAATTTTTCTACACAGCGAGCCATGAGCTTCGTACCCCCATTACAGCAATTCAGGGCCTCGCTGAATTGCTGCAACTCAGCATCTCAAAGGGACAATCATTAGATTCATTCAAAATTGAGCGTATGCTTGGACGCCTCTCGGAGCAGAGTCAGCAACTTGCTCACCTTATAGGAGAATTGCTTGATGTATCGCTCATAGAGCAGGGACAATTCACCCTCAACCGCGTGTACTGTGACCTGCTCCCACTCATTGTACGAGGAGTCGAATATTTTACCTCAGTCAGCATTTCCGCTAAACATTCCATTCATCTCTCATTAGAAGGGCCAGTCGCTACAGGCACACTTACCGGGTACTTCGACAAAGAGCGCATTGTGCAGATGTTACACAGCCTTATCAGCAACGCCATCAAATATAGCCCCTCTGGTGGACATGTCGAGGTTACACTACGTCATATCCCCGATACACCACACGAAGTATCGCTTGTAATACAGGACGAAGGACTCAGCATTCCTGAGAAAGACCTGCCACATATCTTCGAGCGTTTCTATCGGGGGTCAGAAGTGGACA
>DAIQNC010000394.1:0-4463 GCA_036788655.1 Ktedonobacteraceae bacterium | reverse complement strand
TGCCTTTGCGTCTGGTCAGGAAGTGCTTACTCAGATAGAGCAGGGCATAACATTTGATGTGGCTATTCTCGACATGCAGATGCCAGATATGGACGGCTTGATGCTGGCTGAACGCTTGCGCCGCTTTCAGAGTACACAGCAGCTTCCTCTTATTATGCTCACCTCGTTGGGGAGACATGACATCGGCTCCGAGAATGTCCAGTTTGTGGCATTTTTGCACAAACCAATCAAGCCTTCGCAGTTATACAATGCTCTGTTGTCCCTCTTTGCCGAAGAGCAACATGCAAAAGCTGCCTCTGCAACTGGCAGCGCAACTGAGATACAATTTGATGCCGAACTTGGTCATCGACTACCACTCCACATTCTGCTTGCAGAAGACAATGCGGTGAACCAGAAACTGGCTCTGCGCCTCTTAGCACGAATGGGATATCGTGCAGATGTCGCTGGCAACGGTTTGGAAGTTCTGGAGGCGCTGCAAAGACAAAGCTATGATGTGATTTTGATGGATGTGCAGATGCCGGAAATGGATGGGCTGGAAACCACACGGGTCATTCACAAAGATGTCTCTGCGAAGAGACATCCACGCATCGTGGCGATGACCGCAAATGCAATGCAGGGAGACCGTGAAGAATGTCTGGCTGCTGGTATGGATGATTACCTCACGAAGCCAATTCAGGTGAAGGTATTACATGCAGTCCTTGAGCGAGTTGGCCTTGAGGTCAAGCGAAGAAATGCTTCGCAGCTTTCCCATGATACACTTACAAGGATAGCGATACCAGATACTGCTCATAAGCAAGCGCAGGAGTTATCTTCTTCGTCTTCCTCAACATCCTCTTCTGCTTCACTTGCTCCTGCGCTCGATCCTGCTGTTCTCGCCGAATTGCGGCAGTTTCAGGGAGAAGACGAGCCGGACATTGTGCAGGAACTGGCAGAGGCATTTGAGCTAGAGACACCGCCGTTGCTTGAAGCCTTACATCAGGCTATTCTTGAAGGTAGCCCGGAGCAACTTAGACGGGCGGCGCATAATCTCAAAGGGAGCAGTTCTAACCTCGGAGCCAGAGGTATGACCGTGCTGTGTGCTGAATTAGAAGCACTCGGCAAAGGGGGAACCGTCGAAGGGGCGGAAGCGTTGATTGCGAGCGTGGAGCAAGAATATCAACGTGTATGTGAAGCTCTTGCCACAGAGGTGAGAGAAGCGCAAGTCAAATGAACAGGGACATTTCGCAGGGCGATTTAAAAGTTGCACGGGCAGGAACAAGGCACCGCCCCTACTACATTGTTATGCCCGTGGTTTACTATACTACTTATCGAATATAGTAGGGGCAGTGCCTTGTGTCTGCCCGTGCAACTACGAGAAATTTAGAGAGAATTGAGAGATGCATTCATGTCTACCATCGTTTCCATTCACTCCTATCGAGGCGGCACTGGCAAATCCAACCTGACAGCGAATTTAGCGAGTAGCATTGTGCAACAGGGGAAGCGAGCCGCTGTTGTCGATACCGATCTTCAATCGCCCGGACTACACGTGCTTTTCGGTATTGACCCACAGCAGGTAGGTTTGAGTCTCAACGACTACCTGTACGGGCGGTGTGGTATCGAGCAGGCAGCTCATGATGTCACCAGCAAAGTAGGCGTCAAGGCTGGAACACCAGGCGCACTTTTCCTGCTTCCTGCCAGCATCAAGGCCGGAGAGATTACGCGAGTATTACGCGAAGGCTATGAAGTTAACTTGTTGACCGATGGCTTTCGTACACTGATAAAGTCATTACGCCTTGACTATCTTTTTATAGACACCCATCCTGGTTTGAACGAAGAGACGTTGCTTTCGCTGCTTATTTCCGATGTTCTCGTGTTGCTGCTGCGCCCCGACCAGCAAGATTTCCAGGGAACGGCTGTCACCGTAGAGGTTGCACGTAAGCTGCGCATGAAGAAGTTGCTGCTTGTTGTGAATAAAGTGTTACCCAGATTGGATTTTGCAAGTTTGAAACAACAGGTTGAACAAGCCTATGCTGCTCCTGTTGCCGGTATATTGCCAGTATCAGAAGAAATGATTGAACTGGGGAGTGGTGGCCTCTTCACGCTGATACATCCTGATTATCCGTACAGCCGAGGTGTGCGCGAGATAGCAACGCAACTATTAAATGTTTCATAATGATTGCCAGGTATTAAAAGTAGCACAGGCAGTGCCTTTGTCTGCCCGTGCTACTTTTAGATCACCTTGACTTATCCTTTGCGTTTGCGTTTTGCCTCTAATAGCTTCTCTGCCATTGTCATCTCCTCAGATGCATCCTTCGTTGGCTGCGATTGCAGTTTAGTTTCCTGCTTTTCGCGCTCTATCGTGGCGATTGATGTTGTGTGTGACAATGTCTGATTGATAGGTGATGCAGATTTCGATGTGGACGTAGAGTGTGTTAAAGCAGTATGTCGTTCCTCGCGTTTCGCTCGCATTGCTCCAAGTGGCGAACTTGCGGCAACCTCATGTGTGACAATGGGGGGTGATATCTGTTGTGAAAACAGGCGTTTGCGGAGCCACTGATAGCCGAGCGCGAGAAATTCGACGCTTGAAAGGCGACGTAGCGCGACATCAACAGGCAAGAGCAGCGCGGCAAGTGCAAGCAGGAAGAAGGCCAGTGGCAACGAGGCCGAGACAGGTGACAAGTTTTGTGCGAAAGCGGCTGCCATGTTTGTCGTGCTGAGAAGCGAACCATTGCCATCATGAGCAAGTTGTATCAGGAAAGGCAAGCCGGTTCCCTGTGTGCGATATTCTGGCGAGTAAGGGACGACGAGACCTGTTGTGGTGGTCAACGAGCCACCACTTCCCTGTGTTGTAGAGCCATGCCACGTGACTTGAAGAATGTACGCTCCAACCTGTAGTGCAGAAAAATTGCCTTCCCAGCGTTGCGGCGCGGTTGGCTGGAGTGTCACGCTCTGCTGCGAATAGTCAGGGGCAACGATGCTTACCTGCACTTGCTGTTTGCCGCCTGTATCACTGGTTGTAAGCGAGGGAACATCGACGATGAGATGTCCTGTTCCGCCTGTGACGCTGCCGTTGATTGATAACGCACTATCGGGTGGTGGAAGACTCCAGGTGACGAGGTTGGCCCACCATCGTGACGCATCGTTCCACGTGAGCCAGTGCGCTGTCCATTCACCGAGCGCATCGCTTGTCCACGCTGCAACACGTCCCAGTCCATATTGCCAGACCGCGAGAACGGGATCATCGAGGTGACTGACCAGCACGAGTTGCGCGGCAGGTTTCGGTGTCGTGGCAACGTAGCCATCAAGTTGTGGATAGCCGCTCAATCCAGTCAGGATAGGATTGGCTCCGACAACGGCAGGGACGAATGGGTCGGTGATAATGGCACGTCGTGCCGCTTGCTGCGTCTCTTTGAGTAGAATTTGTGGGATAGCGTTAACGTTATTGGCGTTATAGAAACGTCCACGCCCCTCAACTGCGATATTGTACATGAAACTGAGCGACGTGACATCGTAGGCGTTGGTGGCAACGGTTGAGACTGTAATGTTTTCATGAGCCATTTTGAGAACCTGTGGAGTGACGTTATCAAATGTTGCGTCCCCATCACCTAACAGAATGACATGTTTGATTTTCGCGTTCGTATGTAACAGAACCTGTTCCGCATTGGTCAAATCGGGCAGATAGCCAGGAGGGTCGATAGGATTCATTGCATCTATCTCGCTATCAATGGCAGTTTTGTTCGTCACGTACTGCATAGGAATAACAAGGCTTCCATTCCCCTCTGAGATACCTACTTGATCACGTGGCGTGAGCAGACTGACAACGCCTTTTGCAGCCTCTTTGGAAATGTTGATGGGTTCTGGTGATTCAAGACTCTCGATGACGAGAACAACGGCGATGCTTGGTGAGTCTTTGTGCTGTGGAATGTCCATGCGAACGGGGAGCGTCTCCTCAAGCGGCGTGTTTGCATAACCACCGACACCATAACTGCTCTCGCCCCCGCTCACGACAAGGCCACGTCCCAGGTCGCGTACAAATGATTGGATGGTCTTCATGCGCGTTGTGCCTAACGAGGCGGCTGGCACATTGGCGAGGACGATGGCACTATAGGGAACGAGACCGTCAAGTGTGGTCGGAACATCACTCGGCGTGCCGACGGTGGTATCAATTTTTGTGGCGTGTAGTGCCGAGAGAATATTCACGCCATATCCGGGTTGCCCTTCGATGAGCAGCACACGCGGCGGCCCCTGCACATCGACGAAGGCCGCACCCTCGTTATTCTGCGTGAGCGTGTCCTGTGGCGCGTCGAGCGTGACGCGGAAGGTATGAAAACCGGGTGGTGGTGCGTGCGGTTGAAGCTGCCCGGCTTGCCGTCGACCGACTCGAGCAGGTCCACCCGCCAGATCGGCTTGCCGACCCCCCCCGGGCCGGCCGAGAAAATCGAGCTCTTTAGATCCACCCGGTCGAAGGCCCGCCGCTCAACCCG
>DAIQNC010000393.1:0-4464 GCA_036788655.1 Ktedonobacteraceae bacterium | reverse complement strand
TCCTGACGGGCTTTCAGATTGCATCACCGCCCATTGAGCCAGGGACACATGCAGCAATCGCGCAACAACAATTGCGCCGCCGCACTACACGTCGCCTCGAAATATCTCCATATCTACCTGTACAGGACAAACGTTATGACCAGCGCACCAGTATCTACATGCTGGCGGCAAGTATGCATCACACGCTCACAAATGTTGCACCGCCTCATTATCCTGCATACCCACCTGTTCGCATACTCAACTCGAACATTTCAACAGCATTTGAAGCCATTCTCAGTCGCGCACTGATGGAAGACCCGACGCTACGCTATCAGGGATATGAGGAGATGCGACGAGACGTGCAAGAACTATTATAAGAGGGATACGTAGGGACGTGATACATCTGTCCCTACGTATCCCTTTAAATATATTGTTCGATCTTCTCCAGCACTTTATCGAGGTCGAAGGGTTTGAGCAGAAAATCGTCTGCACCTGCCTCTTTCGCTATTTTCTCGGTATCACGATTGGCAGAGACGAGAATAATGGGAATGTGTTGCGTTGACTCCTGGCTTTTCAAATGAACACAAATATCGCGTCCGTTCCAACCAGACATCCAGATCGAGCAGCATGAGGTCAGGATGGTCTCGTTGAGCCTCCTGTATCATTGCCCCGTCATCCGTTGTTTCTACCTCATAGCCGACATCCTCTAAAAATAAGGAAAGCACATCGAGAATCGCAGGGTCATCGTCGGCTATCAGGATTTTTTTCTTGCTTCGCTCCAATTCGTCTAACTCCTCAGTTATCTACTCCTTTGCTTGCGTCTTCCAATGGCAAAGAGAAAGAGAATGTTGTTCCTTTGCCTTCCTCGCTCTCTACCCATATGGAACCATTATGCCTTTTGACAAATTCTGCTGAGATATACAAGCCTAAACCTAGACCGGGATACGTTGCCCGTGTCTCACCTTCGACGCGATAAAAACGCTCAAAGATATGCTGTTGTTTCTCTGGCGAAATGCCAATGCCAAAATCGCGTACAGAGGTGATAATAGCATCATCTGTACACACCGTTTTCACGATGATGGTCTCTGACCTCGGTGAATATTTGATTGCGTTCGTCAGCAAGTTGCTCAGCACCTGTCCAATGCGGTCACGATCCGCAGAAAGTGTCACCGTTGAAGAGAGCTTCCTGATAATCGTATGTTTTGTTGTTGTGCGCTGCGTCTCTTCAACGATCTCATTCATCAGCTCGTTATAATCAAACGACGAGTAACGGAAGAGTAATTTACCGCTCTCTATGCGAGTGACATCAAGCAAATCTTCAATCAGAAGCGTCAGCTTCTGCAATTGACCATTCATCTTCTGAAGTAGCGCGGCTGATCGTTCATCTCCGTCGTTGCGGAAACGGCGTTCCAGCAGTTGTGTGTAGCCCTTAATGCTGGTGACGGGCGTTTTCAACTCATGACTGGCAACTCCAAGAAACTCATCTTTGAGCTGCTCTAGTTGTCTTCGCTCGGTGATATCCATTGAGATGGCAACTATGCCTGTCACGTTTTCCTGCTCATCTCGTATAGGGCTATATGTCGTTTCAAACCATCGTCCCTGAAGCTCGACGGCACACGTAACCGTTTCGCCTTGCAGTGCCTGTCGAACAGGTTCTAATAATGCTGGCAAATCCTTGTATACCTCGAATTGCGATTTCCCAACCAGTTCACCGGGTTGTATCCCCAGAGCTTCCAACCCCTTTCCTTCTGACAGCGTATAGATACCCTGTGCATCCAGCGACCAGAAGACGAGTGGTACGTTATTGATGATCGTCCGTAACCGCTCTTCGCTTTCCTCGATACGTTTCCTGGCGTGTACTTGCTCGGCGCGAAGCTGTGCCATTTCCAGATGTGAACCTATTCTCGCCAGCAGTTCACGCGCACTGAACGGCTTGACTAGATAGTCATCGGCTCCCGCTTCCATGCCTTCAGCATTGGCCTCTTCCCCTGCACGAGCGGAAAGGAGAATGACAGGCAAGGTCTTTGTTTGAGGATGAGAGCGCAATGCTTGAAGTAGCGCAAACCCATCCATTTCGGGCATCATCACATCCGTCAACACCATATCTGGTCGATAGGACTTCACAGCATCCAGAGCCACTTTTCCATTAGGAACCGTTTGTACGTCATAGCGGCTTTGCAATAAACGACTTACATACTCACGCATATCGGCATTATCATCCGCAAACAGGATACGTGGCAAGTGCGTCTGTTCTCCTATAACATCTTTACCTGTGCCTGGCTCATATTTGCCATCGAACACTCTATCAGGTACGCTCTCAAATAGCCCTTCCTGTCCTGTAAGTAGTCGCAGAGCCTCATCCGCATACACATCTGCGTGTAATGCGGTCGAAGATAGTGTGTGTTCCCCAGTAATACGCTCCGTTGGCAGGTGAGCATTTCCTAGTGGCAGAGAGACGGTAAAGGTACTTCCTTTGCCGTGTGTACTTTCAACGCTCACCGTTCCTCCATGCAACTTCACCAGCTCTTGCACCAGTGAGAGACCAATACCAGTCCCTTCATACGTTCGCCCTCTCGTTCCCGCAACCCGATGAAACCGCTCGAACATGTGAGGAAGTTCCTCTTCGGGAATGCCTACGCCTGTATCTTTCACCACCAGTTCCACCATCGGCCCTTTTTGCCGTAGCGAAACCGTGATGCATCCTTCAAGGGTATACTTGAAGGCATTGGAAAGCAGGTTGAGGACAATTTTCTCCCACATCTCGTGATCTACATACACAACGGAGTCCAGCGCAGGACAATCCACAATCAGCGTCATCCCTGCTTTCTCAATCGCGGAACGAAAACTGCTGGCAAGGTCTGCTGTAAAGGTTGCAAGGTCGGTTGGCTCATATGCCGCCTGTACACGTCCTGCTTCGATACGCGAGAAATCCAATAGTGCGTTCACCAATTTTAAGAGGCGCAAAGCGTTACGGTGCAAAATTTCTGTGCGTTCGCGCTGTTCTGAGGACAAACTGTCACGTTCAGCAAGTGTATCTTCAATCGGCCCAAGCATGAGCGTGAGGGGTGTGCGAAACTCATGAGAGACATTGCTGAAAAACAGCGTTTTCGCACGGTCAATTTCTGCTAACGCCTCAGCACGTTTGCGTTCCTCTTCATACGCCTGTGCATTCGCAATGCTGGCCGCAATCTGACCTGCAACAAGTTCGAGGAAGCCTCGATATCCCTCATCAAAGCGGCGAAATGGATTCAGGCCGACAATCAACACACCCGCCTGTCCTGTCGTGCCAGAAGGCGCGATTGGTAACACAGCCGCTTCGTGCGGAGAACGTTGCCATGCACCTGTAGGAAAATTTCCAGACATATGATCCAGATTCGATACCACACGCACTTCCTGATTGTGTACGACATCAGCAAAAGGCCAGAAGGAGTTAGTATTAAGCGCGACACGCTCAGGAACTGCCTCGTGCGTGCTGGAAATACCCGATGTGCCAGCCAGCGAAACTTCTTGCTTCTCGTGGTCAACAAGATAGAGCATCGCAAAGGGCAAGTCATGCATGTTCTGCGATAAGCTGCTTGCACTCAAGCGACAGGCATCCTCGATAGTGCGAGCATCAGCCGTTTCAGCAGCCAGAGTACGCAACAATTTTACCTGACGATCTCCGATAATGCGTTGTGTATCATCCGTATTCGCGCAAATAATGCCGCCTACACCACCCTGATCGCCAGGTACTGGACTATATGAAAAGGTATAATAGGTCTCCTCTTGATAGCCATAGCGTTCCATAATCAAGAGCAGCGACTCATCATAGGTTCCCTCATTGTTGTTGTACGCTATTTGCAAACGTGGCCCAACGTCATCCCAGATTTCGCGCCAGACAACGGCAGCAGGTTGACCGAGTGCCTCTGGATGCTTCCCACCGACAATCGCTATATACGGGTCGTTATAGAGCTTAATCAATTCTGGCCCCCAGCCAATCCAGATAGGTTGACGTGAGGTCAGCATAATACGCACGATTGTTTTCAAGCTCTGGGGCCAATGTTCGACGGGGCCAAGTGGCGTAGCAGACCAATCCTTCGAGCGTATGCGTTCTCCCATCTCGCCACCCCCGGCTAGAAAATCAAGAGAAGTTGAAAGGTGCGTATTTGATGTATGCTCTGGTCGCAAGGGGAAAACATTTACCAGTTCAGATTCTTCTTGAGCCATATCTTGACCTATCTCTACCTTATACAATATATCTCATGAGATAATTTAGTAGTATTCTAGCATACCTAATTTCAGAGGGAAAGGAGCAAACGGCATTATTCTCTACGGGTATGACTTCTGGTAATTCGCGCCATAAAGATATATGCACACTTCTTATTGTACGCGCTCTGCCAGCCCATAAAGTTCAGTATGTTAAGATCTTGCTGTAAGGTACATGTTTTGAGAAATGTACTATAGCTTTTTAACCCTCTACTCAGACCCTGACGAATGTGCTAGACT
>DAIQNC010000392.1:4217-4489 GCA_036788655.1 Ktedonobacteraceae bacterium | reverse complement strand
TAGGTCTCTCACGCGCCGCAGTCGAGGAACTGTCGCGCCAGAAGGGAGAGCCTGAATGGATGCTACAGAAGCGTCTGGCGGCCTGGGAGACCTACGAACATACGGCAGCACCACTTGGACGACGTGGCGACCTGGGGACGATGCGAACGCTGGCAAACTTCAATTTCCAGCAGCTTCATCCCTACGTACCTTCGGACAAAAATCAACCGCTCCCTACCAGCTTTGAGGAAGTACAGCAAGGTGGCCTTGTTGAAGAGCGTGCTGGCACAATT
>DAIQNC010000392.1:3666-4207 GCA_036788655.1 Ktedonobacteraceae bacterium | reverse complement strand
GGTGGTACGTATCGAACTGAATGAGTCGCTGAAAGAGCAGGGCGTCATCCTTACCGATATGGAAACCGCCATTCGAGAACATGCCGATCTCGTGCAGCAATACTTTATGACGGACTGTGTACCTGTTGCGACCAACAAGTATACGGCGATGCATGGGGCGTTCTGGAGCGATGGCTTTTTCCTGTATATTCCAGAAGGGGTCGAGATTGAAGCCCCATTTCTTGCACAGGTTTTCGTTGATGCACCCGATGCAGCAATCTTCACGCATTCGCTGATTATTGCCGAGCAGATGAGCAGTGTGCGTTATGTGAGCGAGTTTAGCTCGAACGTGTCAAGTGAGCAAGCATCGCTCGTCAACGATGTCGTCGAAGTGTTTGCGAAGAGTACGGCACAGGTCGAGTTGAGCAATCTGCAAGACCTCGGACAGAACATCTGGAACATTACGAATAAGAACGCGATATTCGGCAAGGATAGTAGCGTGACATTCGTGATGGCAGACCTCGGTAGCAAGGTCAATCTTAACAACATTGGTGCAGGACTC
>DAIQNC010000392.1:2941-3656 GCA_036788655.1 Ktedonobacteraceae bacterium | reverse complement strand
CAAAGGAAATGGGAGTGCGGGTGAACTCGTCGGCGTCTTCTTCACCGACCACGACCAGCGTTTCGCCATTAACTCGCTCTCCGACCATGCGGCACTCTCGACCAATGCTGAGACGCTCGTGAAGGGTGTGTTGACCGATGAGTCACGTGTCGAGTTCGATGGCATGATTCGCATTCGTCCGAAAGCACAGCAGACGGCTTCGTTCCTCTCGGCTCATGGCTTGCTTTTGAGCAAGAAGGCACGTGCGGAACTGATTCCGGGTCTCGAAATCGCTGCCAACGAGGTGAGTGCGAGTCACGGTGCGACCAGTGGTCAGATTGACGAAGAGCAGTTATTCTACCTGATGGTACGTGGTATTCCGCGTCCAGAGGCCGAGCGAATCATCGTGCAGGGCTTCTTCGAGCCTGTCTTGCAGCGTATCCCGATAGAGAACCTGCGTATCCGTCTGCGTCGCGGCATCATTCAGCGCATGAGTGGTGCATACGAGACCGAGGCCGATACCTGGGTCGATGCACAGGAGCGTTGGGAGATCGAGGATGTCGATGAGGGCGCAATCAATCTCGATGGCAAGCCTAATAACGACGATGAGATTCAATTGACGGAATACTAAATCTATTCGATTTAATAAATGTTTGATAACCGCACGGCGATGTAAGAACGCACGGCGAGTATGATGTGGGGACGCACGGGCGACCACAAGGGTACGCCCCTACTA
>DAIQNC010000392.1:0-2931 GCA_036788655.1 Ktedonobacteraceae bacterium | reverse complement strand
GTGTATAGTAGGGGCTTCCCCTTGTGGTCGCCCGTGCGAATAAAGCAACGAGGGTCGCCCGTGAAATTTCACAAAGAAAAAGAGAGTAATGCTATGCTCACATCTGACAAGACGATAGTTCGCACACCAGAAATGATTCGCGCCGATTTCCCCATATTGGCACGTGAGGTACATGGCAAGCCGCTTGTCTATCTCGATAGTACGGCGAGTTCGCAGAAGCCGCAGATGGTCATAGACGCGATGGATACGTACTACAAGACCTATAATGCGAATGTGCATCGCGGTGTCTATGAGTTGAGCGAGGCGGCAACTGAGGCGATGGAACAGGCGCGACGCAAGATTGCACGTTTCATCAATGCTCGTCAGAGCAAGCAAATCATTTTCACGCGCAATACGACGGAGAGCATCAATCTCGTTGCCTACAGTTGGGGAAACGCGAATATTCATGCTGGCGACCTGATTGTCTTGACGGAGATGGAGCATCATAGCAACCTCGTTCCCTGGCAACTACTCGCACAACGCACGGGGGCGCGACTTGAATTTATTCCGGTGAGTGATGACGGTCTGTTACAGCTTGATGTCTACAAGCAATTATTGGAGCAGCATCCTAAGCTTGTTGCTTTTACGCATATGTCGAATGTGCTGGGGACAATCAATCCGGCTCAGGAGATGATTGCACAGGCACATGCGGCTGGCGCGATTGTGCTGCTTGATGCGGCTCAGAGTGTGCCACATCTGAGCGTGGATGTGCAGGCTCTGGATGTCGATTTTCTGTGTTTCAGTGGTCACAAGATGCTTGGGCCAACGGGCGTCGGCGTGTTATATGGCAAGCGTGACCTGCTCGAAGCGATGCCGCCATTTCAAGGCGGTGGCGATATGATTCGCCATGTGAGCTTGCGCGAATCGTCATGGAATGACCTGCCCTGGAAGTTCGAGGCAGGAACGCCAGCAATTGCTGAGGCTATTGGGCTTGGCGTTGCGGTAGACTATCTCAATATGCTTAGCATGGAGTGGGTGATGCAGCATGAGCGCGAAATGACCGCTTATGCAATGGAGCAGTTACGCGCTGTTCCTGAACTGACCATCTATGGCCCCGATGCGAGTCAGCGTGGTGGTGTTATTGCATTTACGCTGGGAGACATACATCCGCATGATCTGGCCTCAATACTCGACCAGCAAGCAGGTGTTGCCGTTCGCGCTGGTCATCACTGCGCCCAACCTCTGCACGAACGCTATGGACTTGCCGCAACTGCCCGTGCCAGCTTCTACGTATACACAACAAAGAGCGATATTGATATGCTGGTGCAGGGGTTGCAGAAGGCGCGAGAGATTTTCAGTTTTTAAGGGGGTTTTCCTATGTCAATGGATTACCGCGAATATATACTTGACCATTATCGCAATCCACGCAATTATGGGACGCTGGAGGAGCCGAGTGTACATTCGGAAGACTCGAATCCGCTGTGTGGCGACCAGCTTGCGATGGACTTGCTGGTTGAAGGGGATCGTGTAGCCGAAGTACGTTTTCGAGGGCGTGGTTGCGCCATTAGTCAGGCAGCGGCCTCGATGCTTTCGGAGATGATTGAGGGCAAGACCGTCGAAGAGGTGACGCAGCTGGGCAAGGATGATGTATTAGAGGCCCTGGGTGTACCGATTAGTCCAGCACGTACTAAATGTGCGTTTTTATCGTTGCGTGTGCTGCATCGCGGCCTTGCGATGGCAGGACTTGAAACGCCAACGGAGAGCGAAGAGGAGTAGGCGGTTATGCGTTTACAGGGGAAGTCCGCGATTATCACGGGCGTGAGCTACGCAGGACAGGCAGGGTATGCCATCGCGGAAGCTTTCGCACGTGAGGGGGCCGATATCGTGATTACTGCACGTTCCAAAGAGCGTGTTGAGGCACGTGCCAGTGAACTACGAGCGAAGGTTGAACGTGCGATGATAACACCCTTTGCCGCTGACCTGACGACTGAGGAAGGCGCAAAAGACCTGATACAGGCGGCAAAGGGAGCTTACGAACGCATCGACATCCTCGTGAACCTGGCTGGTGGCCTCACGAAATATGGGCCATCTGATGAATTGAGTCTCGCCGACTGGCAGAGTGAATTGAACAATAACTTGCTCTCGACCTTTCTTTGTACACGCGCTGTTTGGCCTGTCATGCGAAGTCAAGGTGGCGGAATTATCAACTTTAGCCGTGCCGGTGGCGTCGAGTCGTCAAGTGCCAATATGCTCGCCTATAACTGTGCAAAAGCTGGCGTTGATGCTCTCACACGAACCTTTGCGAAAGAGGGGAAGAGCGCAGGTATATCGGTCAACGCTATCGGGCCAGGACTACTCGTGACACAATCCAATATCGAGTCGATGAAGCCTTCGCAGGAAGATATAGCCAGGAAATGGGTGAGCCTTGACGAGATTGCGGAAGTCGCACTCTTTCTCGCATCATCGGCAAGCAATGGCGTCAACGGCGTGATTTTGCCCGTAGCCCGTCTGTAGGGGCTTCATTTATGACACCCCGTACTCGTTCAAAGTTTGTGGTGGGTGAACGGGTACGGGGTGTCATAAATGAAGCCCCTACAGATGTGTAATCTAACTTTCCTGATTAGCATTCGTATATATCATGCTAAATTGTGATACATAGTATAGTCAGGAGTCCTCATGGACAAAGAGTGGCTTATCAGCGAAATGCTCCTTTTATCGCCAACCGCTATCGACTATCATCTGGGTCAACAACTTGTCAAATTCTTTCCTAAAAAAGCACTTATCGAAGGTGAGACTGGCAGCTTCAATATTGAGGCATATGCAGAGGCAGGATTGTGTGAGATTACGCGCAAGACATTTATTTTCAATCAGGTTTCGACGTACTGGCGTGAGCCTGAGCCTGAAATGATGCATCCTCATCAGCGAATGATGTTGATGCGAAACGGAATTGAC
>DAIQNC010000391.1:0-4494 GCA_036788655.1 Ktedonobacteraceae bacterium | reverse complement strand
GAGAGCAGGAAGACCACCGCCGCGAAGCCGAGGGCCACCCACCGCGCTATTCTTGTCGGAGTAGCATAGACTGCCACCGCACCAACTGTCGGCAGCAGGAGAATCCAGGTAAGATCACCGAAAAACATGATCGTATTATCCTCTCTGTTACCGTGTCATAACCAGTACAAACGCCAGAATTGCCAGCACGACAACGCCACCGAAGAAGCCCACCATGTACGACTGCACACGTCCCGTCTCGGTATAGCGGATATCACGCCCAAGATACGTGACTATTCGTGCTACGCCGTTCACGATACCATCAACAACGTAGGCATCGAAGGCTTGCTCGATATGCGAGATGCCCAGTACAACGTATCTCACGAACAGAGCGTACAGGGTATCGACGTAGTAGCGGTTATACAGCAGACGATGCACCCAGCGCAAGAAGGCATTGTTCTCAACAGCATTGTGTAGCTTCACAGGATCGAGTCGCGCATACATATAGTAGGCCACGCCGAGGCCAGCGAGGGCCACCACTATGCCGATGTACGTCAAAGGATCGGTAAACACTGCCACAAATTCTATAGCAGGTACATTCGCCCCGGCAGGTCGTACATACTGTGGTTGGACATACTGGAAGAAGGTGAACCAGTAGCCAGCTACAATCGAGGCAATTGCCAGAATGCTGAGAGGAATGGTCATATCTAATGGCGACTCGTGAACCTCACCGACGCCATGATACGTTCCACCCCATAGGCCACCGAAACGCCCATCAGGACCACCAAAGGCCAGAATATACGCACGGAGCATGTAGAACGCGGTTAAGCCAGCAGTGCCGAGCGTGACGATATAGAGTCCCCACTGCCCGTGTTGTGCCGCAATACCGATAATCGTATCCTTACTGTAGAAGCCTGAGAGGAATGGGAAACCTGAGATAGCCAGTGTAGCAATAAGCCATGTTATCGCGGTGACAGGCATAAATTTGGCAAGGCCACCCATCAGACGCATATCCTGTACCTCTTTATGTGTCGCGTGATGCAACGCATGAAGGACGCTCCCAGCACCGAGGAAGAGCAGAGCCTTGAAGAATGCGTGTGTGAACAAGTGGAACATGCCAGGCCCAATGCTTCCGTAGTAGGGCTCACCCGGGCCGATGCCGAGGCCTTCGACACCCAGGCCAGGAAACATGTAACCAAGTTGACTGATAGTTGAGAAAGCCAGCACACGCTTGAAATCGGACTGCACAAGGGCAATCGTCGCAGCATACAGAGCCGTGAATGCGCCTACCCATGCAACCACGTTGAGTGCCACCGGGCCAGCATCCACGAAGAGTGGATAGACACGCGCCACCATATACACACCAGCAGCAACCATTGTCGCCGCGTGGATGAGTGCGCTGACAGGTGTGGGGCCTTCCATCGCCGATGGAAGCCAGTTATACAACGGGAACTGTGCCGATTTGCCAATTGCACCACAGAAGACACATATCATGGCAATTGTCAGCAGCGTCTTGTCCATGTGTGGCGCACTCGCGAAGAGTTGCGTAAACTCGAACGTCCCCAGATTGGCAAAGAGTATCATGATACCGATGATAAAGCCTACGTCACCAATACGAGTCATAATGAATGACTGTATGGCAGCATTTGCCGGAGAGGGACGCTGCTCCACTGGCTTCTCACGCTTGTTATACCAGAAGCCGATGAGCAGATACGAACTCAGACCTACTAGCTCCCAACCAACGAACATCACCAGGAAATTCGCGGCAAACACGATGACCAGCATCGAGAAGGTAAAGAGAGAGAGATAGCAGAAGAAACGCGAATAGCCTGCCGAGTCCGCCATATAGCCCTGAGAGTAGACGTTGACCAGAAAGGAGACAGAGGTCACAACCACTGCCATTGCAATCGCAAGGGTATCGACGCGGAACGTGATTTGATAGCTTGCGGTTGCCTGTGCCAGCCATGTATAGGAAAAGACATCAACATAGCCCTTGCCGAGCGACGCTGGATTGAATGCCGAAGTGAAGAGCAAAATCCAGGAGTAGACAGCGGCAAGGCCAATAATGGCGATGCCCACATAGCCACTGACTCTTGCACCCATTGTGAGATGTGCGACAGTCGGGTCATCCTCGAAGGACTCCTCATGAGGATCGAGGTTCGCGCCCGTTCTGTTAGCCGCCTCTTGCTCTTCCTCGGCAAGATGGGCAGAGCCGTGTGACTCACCATGCTGCGTCGAGGCGTCCACAATCTCTTTGCCATGTGATGTTGCGGCAGTGGGATGTTCTACAGAATCGGGTTCAGCCGATATAACCGCTGTTGGGCGGCTCAACATATCCCACACACGAGTACCGAAAATAATCACAGCGAAGGCGAAGAGTGGCGAAAACAGAATAAGCCAGGAATACTGATATAAAGCCATAGCTATTATCCTTTTACCACTTCATCATATCAATGTCGCTTACATCGACAGTATCGCGCTTACGGTAGATCGAGATGACCATTGCCAGGGCAACTGCCGCCTCCGCAGCCGCAACAGTGATAATGAAGATTGCGAAGATTTGTCCGGTCAGGTGAGCCGCATACTGTGTATGATCGTAATAAGAGAAGGCCACCAGACTCACATTGACCGCGTTTAACATAATCTCAATGCCCATTAGCACCGCGATTGCATTGTGCTTGGCAATAGCCCCGTAGAGGCCGATGCAAAAGAGAATTGCACCAAGAATCAGAAAATGATTGAGCGTTAACATACTAGTCCTCCCGTCCAATCACAATTGCACCAATAATTGCAACGAGCAGGACGAGCGATGCAATTTCAAACGGTAAGACATAACTGTATGCCGTCGGGCTATACAGCAATTGCCCTATCGCTACAACGTTATTGACGTTGCCGGGGAGCGGTGCTGGTGTTCCTGTGATGCTTGTTGCATGGGGACTACTCGTGACGGCATAGATAATACCAGCACCTATGAGGACGCTAATCAACACCGCGAGCCACCACTGCTTATTCACGGGATTGGTCGCTCGCACACCGGTAATGCGCGTCAACATCAGAGAGAAGAGAATAAGAATAGTTACCGCACCTACATAGATGAGGATTTGTACAATAGCAATAAATTCGGCGTTCAGCAGGAGATAGATGCCAGCCGCCATCGCAAACGTCAGCACCAGCGCGAGTGCGCTATGCACGATGTTGCGAAACATCACCACAGCTAACGCCGACCCTACCAGAATCACCGCAATGATCCAGAAGATGAGGGTGGCAAAGTCCATAAAAAATTCCTCCCGATAACATAATAGTCTGTTTCAGGCGTAGAGTCTTTCACGCGCAGATGGATACACACCACATTCCACGATTTGCAGGGAAGTATGGTAGCATTGTTATACGCTGGCTCTCATAAGTCCTATACAGTGCAAACATTTTGAATAGCTACTATTTGTATTGTATCATCAAGCCTATGCCTCATGAGAAGAGGTAGACCAGATGGGTGCGATAATACCTCCTGTGCGATTTTAGCAAAACCTGAGACTTCTGACAAGGGACTGGTCATTATCAGTTCAGAGGATGTATCGGGATACAATATATGTTATAATGCGAATGCCTGGATGCATCAATTTATTCAAAAAGGGTCGGGATGGAGCATGACGGTAACACAAACATCAGCCGAACAGCATACTTCTGATGAAATCAGATGTTCACATTGCGGTAGTCCGCTTCCAGCATATGCTGCATTCTGCGGCGCATGTGGTCAACGAGTAGATTCTGCCGGACAGAACGAGCGCGTTCCTCACACTCCTGCTATAGGTGAAGACAAGGAAGAACGATATCGCATCACTGCGCTTGTTGGGCGTCGCTCTCATGTACAACTCTTTTTCGCAACAGATACGCTATTCAAGCGACCTGTCACCATTCGTGATATCGCCATCTCGTCCCTCAGTGAAGAGCAACAAGAGCAGGCACGTATAACAACACAACATGAGTATGACCTGTTACGGCAGCAACGCATTCCTGGCCTTACTCCGGTTATCGACATTCGTGCCTCGAATGGTCATATCCTCGTTGTCTGTGGCTGGCCTTTCCCACTTCCAGAGGCAGATGATGCCCACACAGCAACACGAACGCATACCTTAGAAGACCTGCTCCAAAGTGGTATTGGACTTCCAGATGAGCTTGTCGCGCTTACCTGGATACACACCTTATGTAGCGTCGTTAGCCGCCTTCATCGTTCCTCTATTATCACAGGAACGATTGACGCTGGAAGTGTCGTGGTCAGTACACCGTCTTATACAGGACAACCCGCCCTCATGGTCTCGTGGTTGCCGCAGGCAGTACGTTCACTGCTCTTACAGACATCAAGTTTCACCGACACCTCACATTTCAGTGCGCCAGAGGTTTTGCAAGGGCAACTCCTCACGCCACGTTCCGACCTTTATAGTCTCGGCGCACTGCTCTATCTTTTACTCACAGGCGCAGCACCGGAAGAACAAACCTCGTGGGTTCGGACACCTGCTC
>DAIQNC010000390.1:0-4505 GCA_036788655.1 Ktedonobacteraceae bacterium | reverse complement strand
AAGTGGTACTGTCCCAGGTCAATAGTCAATTCGTAGGGGCGTTATTCTATAACGCCCTGGTAGCCCATCGATGATGTAGATCAGGGCGTTATAGAATAACGCCCCTACGAACCTGATTAAGCCGTTGCCTGCGTTGGCGGCACAATCGGCACGAGTGGAAGCGTAACATAGGAAGGATGCTCGGCATCGTGGAGGATTTGCTGATGAGCTACCACACCTTCGCTATCGACTCCAAGTTCGTGACCTGTGTTGAGGTTGCGATCCCAGCGTGGGAAGTTGCTACTCGTCACGTCAAGACGGATACGATGACCCTTCTTGAAGAGATTGCTTGTTGCCCACAGGTCAATTTCGTACTCATACGCCTTGCCCGGCTCAATGAGTGACGCTTGCTCACCCTTCGCAAAATTGCGATAGCGAGCGCGAATGATGCCATCGGTCAGGTTTTGTGCGAATCCATCGGGATAGACATCGACAAGGCGAGCAACGAAATCGGTATCGGGTGAGCTCGATATCGCCCAGAGATGCACCATAATTGGGCCTGTGACTTCGACATCCTGCTCAAGCTCAGGTGTACTATAGACGAGTACATCATTGCGGCTCTCGGTCTCGCGTTGATTGAGAGGTCCACCACGAAATTCTGGTGTCATCAATAGCGCACCACCGTGTGTGATAACCGGATTGGCAGGGTCATAGTCGTATCGGTCTGCGGTCTCCTCTTGTGGCGTCTCCGTACTCAATACTCCATCACCTTGCGAAGAATTGGCATGACCGTTACTATGCAGGTAATAACGAGTCTCGATAGCACGAGCAAGAGGCCATTCCTGTTCATCACGCCACACATTCGCGCCCATCACAAAGAGCTTGATGGGAGACTCATTCAGCACTCCCGTGTCGATGCCTTTGAGGAACTGATCGAACCAGCGCAGTTGCAAGCTCATGAAGTCAATTTTCAGGTCAATCAGCGCAGGGGTTGACGCGAAACCGAAGTTTATCTCGCCAACAGGATTCGTTGCACCGCCGTGAATCCATGGGCCGATAAGTAGCTTGCTCTGACGTGCCTCTGGTGTCGTTCCCTGCTCACGCATAATCTTGAAGTTCTCAATAGTATCCTGCAAGAAAATATCGTACCAGCCGCCTACATTGAGTGTCGGAACTTTCACGCCCTCATGCTTACCGAGAATAAACAGGGGATCGGCGTATTCACGATCCATAGGATGCTCCATATTCTCGAAGAAGGCAGGGGCAACATCGTTACGCTTGAGTGGGGCAAATTCTTTCAAAGGCAGAGACCAGTAGCCCTGGGTCCCAAGCGCGTCAATGTCCTTGACAAGTGAATAAAGTGCATAGCCAAGATGACGCGGATCCGGATCATCACGGAAACGGCGTAACAATACATCGAGTCCCATCGTCATCTGCCAGCTTGCTCCGGTTCCTAGCTCTAATGCTCCCCCACGCGAGAGAACACCATTGAGCGGATCATTCCATGTAATGTAAGGAACCATCGCTTTGAGTGCCGGGGGGCTGTTTACTGCCGCCGACCACTGAGTAAAGCCAAAATAAGAAGCTCCGAACATGCCAACGCTTCCATTACTGTAGGGAAGCTTCGCAGCCCACGCGATGGTATCAACGCCATCAAGCGGCTCACGACGCATCGGATCCCACTCGCCTTCTGAGGTAAAGCGTCCGCGAGTGTCCTGTACAATAACGACATACCCACGACGCGCTGCCTGAGCAGGGTCTATCACAGAGCCTCCCATAGGAAGGTCTTTTCCATAGGGGAGACGTGTAAGCAAGACAGGCCACGTACCCTCGCCCGCTGGACGATAGACATTGGCTCGTAGCGTCACACCATCACGCATCTTTGCGGGAACATCATACTCGACGATGACTTGCTGGTTCAATTGTATTGCCATATATGCTTCGTTGCTCCAATCACTAAATTGAATGACAAACCGTTGCTTCGGATCGCGCTATTGAGAAAGGCGAATTGACCCTTATAGCTATCATACAACGAAAACACTTACAATGGGAAAGGCACTTTTACATGTTTTGTTACTTAACTTGACACACCTTACACAAGTAGCTATACTCGACATCGAGAAACAAGTATATTTTACACAGGTAGGTAATCTGGAAATGGGGGAACCGGGGTAGCATGTCACAGAAAACGACCCACGAACAACCTTCAGGAGCATACCTTGTCCTTCAACGTGGGGGAGCAGGAAAGCGTATCGAGTTATGGAAAGAATGCACCACCATCGGGCGAAGCCGCAATTGTGACATCTTCCTTGAAGATATCACCGTTCATCGTAAACAAGCGAGCATCGTCTGGACATTAGCTGGATATATTTTACGAGATGACAACGGAAGTAACGATAGTCTGGTCAATGGACGCCCCGTAACTGAACATTTACTCAACAATGGAGATGAAATCACCTTTGGCACAAGTAAGCTGATTTTCCATGCAAACGAAGGAACACGCCCTTTCCAACTCCCTGTCTCACGGGGGCGCGAGCTACACATTGGCAAAACGCCCGATATGCAACGGATGTTGACTGCTCGCCTTGACCTGATGAGTGGCCCTGCCATTGTGCAAAGCATCGAGCTTCTGCCAAAAATGACGATTGGGCGCAGTCGCAAATGTAACATCTTCCTCGAAGACCTCGCCGTCAGTCGCCTTCACGCAACCATTGAAGAACTACCAAGCGGCGACTATGAACTCACTGATAATCGCTCGGCAACCGGAACCTTCGTCAACGGACGAGCCATAGCACGTTACGTTTTACATGATGGCGATGTGGTGCAGATTGGCGCAAGCAACTTCGTTTTCCATCTCTCGCGTATTTAGGAGCATAATTCGTGCGACAAGGTGATTTCTGGAAATTTCTCTCCGGTGAAACCATCTCTGTATTTGGGAGTGCTTTCACCAGTTTTGCTTTGCCGCTCCTCGTCTATCAAATTACGCATTCACCCATCAATCTTGCCTTCGATGCTGCCGCTGGTAGCCTACCTTATCTGTTTTTCGGACTCATCGGGGGAGCTTTTGCAGATAGAGTCAATCGCAAACGCCTCATGATGTCTATGGATATTCTTAATGCGCTGACCATCTCAACTATTCCTCTCCTCTTCCTGCTTCACACCTTGCCTGTCTGGTGGATTTACATGGTCAGTTTTCTCATGACGACATGGACAATTCTTTTTCAGGCCGCCAATGCCGCTGCACCGCCAAGCCTCGTTCCACAGGACAAACTTATCGAGGCGAATAGCCGTTTGATGACAGCTTTCGTCGCCGCATCACTCCTCGGCTCACCGCTAGCTGGTATTGTTTTCGGTATCATGCCCGTTCCCAATGCTCTTTTATTTGACGCGGCGTCATATATTATTTCGTTTATTGCACTTCTCTCGATAAGGACATCGTTTAACACTCCTTACGGTTCAGTCGAGTCGGAACAGACGCAAGTACAGCCCCAAAAGCAGACACTTCGTCAAGATATCATTGAAGGACTACGCTACATCTGGCAACAACCCGTTATTCGGCTAATTGTCCTCTTTCTCGTCTCTATCAACTTCATCAACGGCGTTGTGTTTGCCGAACTAATTTTTTTTGCGAAGACACAGTTACACGCCAGCAATTTTCAATATGGTCTGCTGGTCGCGGCTGGCAGTATTGGTATTATTTTCTCGTCGCTGGCTGCAAAATGGATTCGTCAACGGCTCGCCTTCGGGCCAATCGCAATCTATGCGCTGGGTCTCGCCAGTATCGCGTTCACACTATTCGCACTAACAAGCACTCCATGGCTTGCATTACCACTTTGGCTAGTACGTGCGGGTCTCTTCGCACTGGTTGATGTCAATATCATCAGTTTGCGACAAACTATTGTGCCAAATCGTCTGCTTGGGCGTGTCGTTACAACCAGTCGCGTCCTCTACAACCTTGTCTCGCTTGTCGGCACCTTACTTGGCGGCTATCTTGTTGCGGTGACCAATGCTACACTTGTCTTTGTCATCGTCGGAATAGGAACACTCTTGCTCTGTATAGGCTTTCTCTTCACGCCACTTGGAACTATGCATCAAAACATTCAAGCTCAAACATCGACAACGTAGCTACGTTGGTACGTTGAGACGTTCCAATTCCTGTCTAATAGAGCGAGCAAGCGACGCCATTTCGTCGTCTGGAATGGCAAGCACCCCTTTGGAGTGGTCAATAGCCGATGTTTGCTGCTGCTCATAGGGAACGCCTGGAGGTAAGGGAGCGAGATGCCAATGCACATGTCGATTTCCTTGTTGGCTACCAAGTGAGAGAATGTAGAGCCGTTCGGTAGGAACCACGTGTCTAATAGCTTCTGCAACACGATAAATGAGACGTTGCAGATTGAGGTACTCTTCCAAAGTAAAATCTCCAGTGGCTTGCTCGCGGTGTTCTCGTGGAGCGACCAGCGTATAGCCATACAGAACCTGATATTTAGTCAGGAAGACAATAGCCGTCTCATCCTCATAAATCATAT
>DAIQNC010000389.1:0-4529 GCA_036788655.1 Ktedonobacteraceae bacterium | reverse complement strand
AAGATGTTGTAAGACCTCGTGCATCTCGCCTTCGTAGCGGTCACGCCATAGACGCGGATAGCAGTGAAGTATCAACTGTGCTACACGATGCATTCCGTTTACCTGTGTTTTTTCAATAGACTTGTCTATATCCTTCATGCCCTACCCATCCCCTTATCCCAACGCTAATCGTGTTGTGCCAACCGCGACAATCTGGCGTAGCGTCGCCATCTGCTGGCGTAACGCGCTCAATCCTTCGTCCGTTAGGCGGTAGGGATGTCGTCTATCCTGCGTCTCCAGTGCCTCAATCCATCTCTTCTTTTCGAGGCGCATCAAGGCTCCATAGAGTGTTCCTGGCTCAAAATGTGTGCCGCTAAACCGCTCGATATCCTCGATCATCGCGTATCCATGCTTCTCTCCGTTTGAAAGACTGAGCAGAATAAGCAGTGATACATCGGTGAAACGTCCCAGTTCAGAGAAATCAGAACTATTGGAATGCATGTGTATCTCCCTGATTCGTAGACCCCGATTTATCGAGGGGGTCTACGTGGCCTGACCCCCTCGATAAATCGGGGTCTACGAATTTGTTAACCTTCATCATCACGTCCGTTTGTGTAGTGGTGGTCGGGCCAGACGGACAGGATGAATCTGTCCCTACAACGCTATGTAGTATCACTTACTAAGTGATACTACATAGTAACATGCGTAAAGGGAGATGTCAAGGAATGTCAGTCAACGGCGCGGATTGATGGTTGCAAAAATCCGAGTGCAATCACGGATGCGCTAATGATGCCGCTTACGATGAAGACGAGGGATGGTCCAAAGTGGTCGGCGGCGATACCTGCAAGGGCATAGCCGATGGGAACAAGAACGTTAGAGCCGAGCGCGTCGATGCTATAGACTCGTCTTCCGCAGAACAACGTTTCCGCTCACACGGCCATGTACGGGCATAATTCATTACACCCTGTAACCCTACCACGAATCTTCCCATTTATTTGTCAACGCCCATCTTCACATCGTATCATACATACAGGGTATCCACATTCCGCCCTCTTTCAAGCCAACTCATGCTCAACACACGCGAAGATATACAACAGCATAGTCAACGTCCACACTTTTTGTATGTACAGATAGGCATAGCGTTCCTGGCGTTTCTTTTGATTGGGGCGAACGATGGAGCGTTCGGAGTGATTTTGCCGGGTATCGCAGCGCACTATCATATGAACAAAGCGAATATCAGTCTGCTCTTCCTGTTCAATTCGGCAGGGTATCTCATTGCAGCACTAAATACAGGTTTTTTGATGACGCGGTTGGGGGCTAGAGCCTTTCTGTTACTTGGGTTGGGACTCTTCGCAGTGAGTACGGGATTACTGGTGCTGATGCCGCCATTTCTGCTTGTGCTTGCCCTTTTCATCCCGATAGGCTTTGGAATCGCCGTGCTGGACGCTGGCCTTAACTCCTATATCGCAGGTCTGCCGCGTAACAGCGTCGTTCTCAACTATCTGCACGCCTGTTATGGTGGCGGTGCATTGCTGGGGCCACTGCTTGCAACGCTGATACTGGCTCTGAGTCTGGGATGGAATATTGTGTATCTTGTGTGGGCCGTTGTAGGCATCGCTATATTTTTCGCCGTTTTCGTTGCCTTCAAACAGGCGTTGGCGGCAACGCGACAGGGAGAAGTCTCGGAAGGACAAGGACAGGTACAGAACGAAACTGGCAAACGGCATAGTGCGCAAAGTGTGTTGCGAAGCATTCTCACGATGCGTGTTTTCTGGCTCGTTGCGCTGTTTCTGTTCCTGTATTCTGGCAATGAGCATAGCGTAGGTAACTGGAGCTATAGCTTCCTCACGGAGCAACGTCATACGTCCGCGCTCTTTGCAGGTTGGATTGTCAGTGGCTACTGGATGGGTCTGACGCTTGGGCGCATGATGCTGGCATGGGTGAGTCGGCGTATCGGTGAATACCGTCTGGTCGCTCTCTGCTTGCTCGGCGCATTGAGTAGCGCGTTACTCATATGGCTAGTTCCAGTACAATTCATTTCTATCGTGGGTCTTTTCCTGCTTGGTTTCAGCTTTGGCCCCATTTTCCCAACGACAATTGCACTCACCTCGCAACTTGTGCCACATCAGTCGCTTTCGAGTGCGATAGGACTCATCACCAGCTTTACCAGTGTCGGAGTCGCCTTCTTACCCTGGGTGCTGGGCAATCTGGCACAACTTCTTAATTTGAACGTCTTGCCACCCTATGTGCTGGCGGTTGTGTTGATCATGTGTGCGTTCTGGCTGGTGTTGAGGGCGCGTGTACGAAATAGAGGACATGTTGTGGCGTGATTTATCACGTCTGTGTCGCGGACGGATGTGATAAATCACGTCACAACATGGTGTGGTAATGGATATATCACAATCCGAGTTTGCCGTAGTGTTTATCATCAGCGATTCGCATATCGTGCAGATGTGCGATTTCGTTGAGATGCTCAAACACGGGATATTTGCCGCCGACAACGATTTCGTGTATCGAGGCGTTGTGGTGACGGAACTGGTGGCGACGGTTGAGGTCGATATCCATGAGGTGACACATCAGAATGCCAATTGTGCCGCCGTGTGTGACCCAGACAACGGTTCCATCAGGGTAGCGCGTTGTCCAGCGTTCGAGGGCGTGAACGAGGCGCGTTCGCAGGTGTTCGAGCGTCTCGCCACCTGGGGGGGTATAGCGCGAGGCGTCGGCGCGTACCAGTTTCGCCAGATCGGGGTCGCGCTCCAGAATTTCGCCGAAGCGCAGTCCTTCCCACTCGCCCATACCGATTTCGCGTAAGTCGGGGTCTTCGAGAACGGGTAGATCGTGGTAATTGGCGATGGCTTGAGCCGTATCACGTGCGCGTTGCAGGTCTGAGGCGACAATGGCGTCGATACTCTTATCCGCTAAATATGCCCCCACGCGCTCCGCCTGGTACTTTCCGAGTTCAGTGAGTGGAGCATCGCCCATACCTGTGATACGACCTTCGATATTGTAGGTCGTTTCGCCGTGTCGCACGACGATGAGTCTTGTTGCTGCCATGAAATATGTGTTACTCCCAGTAAGATGAAATAAAATGATATATTCTATAAGAATACTCGACAATGGTGTTAAGAATCAAGGGAATAAATATATGTCAGATTACATGAATTTGTACGATTATCGACAGTATGTCGGTATGATGTATCGCACACGCAACAGCGCGATTATGGTGAATGAGGATGCTGAAATGGTCTGGCAACGCTTCCGTCAGAGCCGCGACGAACTTTTCGCGACGCATCCACAGTCCGCGCTGGATGCGGAGCAACGTCGTAGCTTTACGACATTGCCCTATTTCCCTTACAATCCCACGATGCGTTTTGTGGTAGATGTGGTTCCATATGAGCAACCGGTGCAACAAACAATCACAATGAGTGCGGCGGAGACGATGACGATGCTCACCATCGGTCACGTCGATTTCGCCGTCGATGGTGAGCAGGTCTCGTTATCGCTCTACTGGCTCGACATCTACGGCGGTGGCCTGTTCCTGCCGTTCCGGGATGCCACATGTCCGAAAGAGAGCTACGGTGGTGGACGTTACCTCTTCGACACCATCAAGGGAAGCGATTTTGTAACGTTGCCCGATGAGCATGGACGAAGGCGTATGCTGCTCGATTTCAATTATGCATATAATCCATCCTGCGCTTATAATGATGCATGGACATGCCCACTTGCGCCCGTCGAAAATCGGCTCAAAGTTGCCATTCGTGCGGGAGAAATGAAGTATAGGTGAGGATTAGACACCCCACGCTCACAGGTGCTATACTTTTTTCATACCCACATGCGTGATAATAATGTAGGGGCCATAATTCATTACGCCCTGATGTAGCCCCTAATAGTTAACCAATCTTCAATCGACGGGTTCCATGTAGTGCCGTGATTTATCACGGGCGTCTGGCAAAATCCGTCATATCAAGATTGGTTAACTACTACGATTTGTGGTGGACAGCGAAGAGGGTGTGGTGGGCAACTTGGGTGTAATAAATTAAGACCCCTACAGAGAGGTAGATAAAACGTATGACCACAAGTGAAAAGGACACTCAGTCTTCTGATACGAATGGAGCAAATGGTGCGGCCTCATCGGAGAGAGTCGAAGAATTGCATAAGTTGCGAGCAGCGGCGATGCTTGGTGGCGGCGAGCGACGTATCGCGGCACAGCATAAGAAGGGGAAGTTGACGGCGCGTGAACGGCTTGACCTGCTCCTCGACCCCGGCTCGTTCAACGAACTGGATATGTTCGTGACACATCGTGCCAGCGATTTCGGTCTGGATGAGCAGCGTATACTCGGTGATGGCGTTGTGACAGGCTATGGCTATATCGACGGACGCCTCGTGTATGTCTTTTCGCAGGATTTCACGGTCTTCGGCGGCTCGCTTTCTGAGGCACATGCGGAGAAGATTTGCAAGGTGATAGATCTGGCGATGAAGAATGGCGCACCCGTGATTGGCCTCAACGACTCCGGCGGGGCGCGTATTCAAGAGGGCGTGGTGAGTCTTGG
>DAIQNC010000388.1:2468-4537 GCA_036788655.1 Ktedonobacteraceae bacterium | reverse complement strand
AATTCTTTACACCCTCGTACCTGTTCAACAATTATAAACGATGAACAGGTACGAGGGTGTAATGAATTATGACCCTACAGAGTGTTATTGGAAAACATCTTTCGTCTTCTCAAAAATGTTGCGGAAGATGTTTTTGTCGTTCTGTTCGTTCTGCTCGCGCTCGATACGTGCGAACTCTTCGAGCAGGTGCTTCTGCTCCGACGTAAGATTGGTCGGAGTCACAACCTTCACAACGACGTGCTGATCGCCACGTGCGCTACTATGCACTACTGGCACACCCATTCCTTTGAGTCGGAACGAGCGACTACTTTGCGTACCCGCCGGAATTTTGAGCGGAACCGTTTTATTATCGACAGTAGGCACTTCTACTTCATCGCCGAGTGCGGCCTGTGCGAAGCTGATAGGCAACTCATAGGTGATATCGTTGCCCTGGCGTTTGAAGAAGGGATGCGACTTGACCGTCAGGATGACATACAGGTTGCCAGGCGCACCGCCTCGCGCACTGACTTCGCCTTCGCCCGTCACGCGAACATTGATACCATCATCGACACCTGCCGGAATGTTGACAACGACGCGGCGGTTGTTACGAACACGCCCCTGTCCACGACACTTCTCACAAGGTGTGGTAATGACACGCCCTTCGCCACGACATCGCTCACACATCGTCACATTGACAAACTGACCGAAGATGGATTGCTGCACACGCCGAATCTCGCCTGTTCCCTGGCAGGCAGAGCAACGAGCCGTTGATGTACCCGGCTGTGCGCCATTGCCCCGGCAGTTGCTACAGGTCTCCCAGCGTGGCAGTTCGATTTCCTTCTGGCAACCGAAAACGGCCTCTTCAAAAGTAATCGTCAGGTCATAGCGCAAGTCTGCGCCACGCTGTGGGCCAGAGCGACGCTGCCCACTTGTCCCTGTTCCCGTAAAGAACGTCTCGAAAAGATCATTGAGATTACTGAAACTCGAAAAGTCATTGAAGCCAGCACCGCCTGCGCCTGCGCCAACGCCAGCATGTCCATAACGATCATACGCAGACCGTTTTTGTGAATCGCTTAAAACTTCATACGCCTCATTGATTTCAATGAAGCGTGTCTCGGCCTCTTCCTCTTTATTGGTGTCCGGGTGATACTGTTTAGCAAGACGACGAAAGGCTTTCTTGACCTCATCCTCGGTTGCGGTGCGAGATACCCCTAATACCTCATAATAATCTCGTTTACTCGTCGCCATCGCTACTCCATACATTTGAATGAAAGGTGCGCGTCTATAAGCCACGCACAGAATACTATTTTTCTATTTCGTAGAAAGGTGATTTATCACTTGCGTGTCATAAGGTGATTTATCACTCCGTCACGTAAGTGATAAATCACCTTTCTACGAAAAACGCACTTTGTATGTATTAGATTACCGCAATTAGCAGAGTCTATGCAAGAGTGATAGCCATTATTGGAGGTAAAAACAAGGATGTTCCTATTCGGCTTCTATCGCAATAGAAACTGAATAGGAACAAAGGATTACATTTCCTTGTATTCGCCCTCGATGGTGTCATCATTCGGAGAACTGGCGGAACCTTGTCCGTTATCATAGTTCGCGCCACCGCCAAAGTCTGCACCAGGAGTTGCGCCCTCTGCACCCTGACGATAGACAGACTCGCTAATCTTGTAGAAAGCCTGCTCTAAAGCCTCTCGCGAGGACTTCATACGCTCTACGTCGTCGGTTGTCAACGCGGCACGCACATCTGCAACCTTCGACTCCAAGTCGCTCTTCTGGTCGGAAGAAATCTTGTCGCCGAGTTCGGAGATGCTCTTCTCCGCACGATACACGGCACTATCGGCAAGGTTGCGCTCCTCGACCTCTTCCTTACGGCGTCGGTCATCGGCAGCGTGCGACTCAGCATCACGTACCATGCGATCAATCTGGTCTTTGTTCAAACCGCTCGAAGCAACAATGGTAATCTTCTGCTCACGTCCAGTTCCTTTGTCACGGGCCGAGACAGTCACGATACCATTGGCATCGATGTCGAAGGTGACTTCAATCTGTGGAACGCCACGCGGTGTAGGTGGGATACCATC
>DAIQNC010000388.1:0-2458 GCA_036788655.1 Ktedonobacteraceae bacterium | reverse complement strand
GAATGTACCCAGTGAACGGTTGTCCTTCGCAAACTCACGCTCGCCCTGTAGCACGTTAATTTCGACGCTTGGCTGGCTGTCGCTTGCTGTTGAGAAGACCTGACTCTTCTGTGTTGGAATAGTCGTGTTGCGCTCGATCAATTTGGTCGAAACGCCACCGAGCGTCTCGATACCAAGAGAGAGCGGAGTCACGTCCAGCAAGAGTACGTCCTTGACTTCGCCTGTGAGAACACCGGCCTGAATTGCTGCACCGATAGCCACGACCTCATCGGGGTTGACACCACGATTCGGCTCACGGTCGAAGATGCGCTTGACCATGTTTATCACGGCTGGCATACGAGTCTGACCGCCAACCAGCACAACCTCGTTGACCTCGCTAGGGCGCATTCCTGCGTCCGCAAGAGCCTTCGTGACCGGGCCACGTGAACGCTCAACAAGGTCTTCGGTCAACTGCTCCAATTTCGAGCGAGTCAGTGTCATCGTCAGGTGCTTTGGCCCACTGGCATCCGCTGTGATGAAGGGCAGATTGATTTCAGTGGACATCGAGCTTGAAAGCTCTTTCTTGGCCTTCTCAGCAGCTTCCTTCAAGCGTTGCAGAGCCATGCGATCCTGGCGCAGGTCAATACCCTGCTCCTTGCGGAACTCGTCGGCAAGCCATGTAATCACGCGCTGGTCAAAGTCGTCACCACCGAGGTGCGTGTCACCATTGGTACTCTTCACCTCGAAGACGCCATCACCAAGTTCCAGAATGGAGATATCGAATGTACCACCACCCAGGTCGTACACGGCGATTTTCTCGTCCTTCTGCTTGTCGAGGCCATAGGCCAGCGATGCGGCGGTTGGCTCGTTGATGATACGTAGCACTTCGAGACCAGCAATTTTGCCAGCATCCTTTGTGGCCTGACGTTGTGCATCGTTGAAGTATGCGGGAACGGTAATCACAGCCTGACGCACTGGTTCACCGAGGTATGCTTCCGCATCCGTTTTGAGCTTCTGCAAAATCATTGCCGAAATCTCAGGTGCGCTATACTGCTTGCCCTGTACCTCGACCCATGCATCACCATTGCTGGAGCGAACTACTTTGTATGGAACAAGTCGCTTGTCACGATCCACTTCTGGATCATCATATTTGCGACCCATGAAACGTTTAATGGAATAGACGGTATTCTCTGGATTGGTGATGGCCTGACGTTTGGCGACCTCACCGACCAGACGCTCGCCACTCTTGTTGATGGCGACGATGGAAGGGGTTGTACGCGCACCCTCTGCGTTCGGGATAACGACGGCCTCGCCGCCCTCCATCACTGCAACACACGAGTTCGTGGTTCCTAAGTCAATACCAATAACCTTTGGCACGGTTGCCTCCTACTTACTATGTACTCTGAAAGCGTTTAACGCTTTCGTGTTATGTGTTTCAAACATGTATGTCAAGTGATACAAATACGTGTCTGTATCTGTATCTACGAAGGTGTATTTGTCTCTGCTGTGTCACTCGCACCACTATCTGCTGTAGCGGTTTGTGGTGTACGAGCTATTTTGACGAGCGTGGGACGCAGTACCTGTTCATTAAGCTTGTAGCCACGCTGAAGTTCTGCTGTTATAGTGTCTTCTGGGTAGGTAGCAGTTTCCTCGTAGGCTACGGCCTCATGCTCGGCTGGATTATACTTTTTGCCCTTCGCACTCTCGATAGGTGTTACACCTGCGCGATGCAGGACGCTATAGAGTTGCGTCTGGATAAGACCCACACCATCAACCCAGCTAAAGTGACGAAACTCGTCTGGAAGTGAGGCGAAGGCACGATCAAAGCTGTCAAGTACGCCAAGTTGCTCATACACGACAGATTTGAGCATGTCACGTATTGCCAGTGAGAGTTCTTGTTGCATACGCTTTCGCGTATTAGAAACCTCGGCCTGCGCTCGCATGTACTTGTTCATGTAATCTGTGGCCTTGTCACGCTCCTCAGCAAGTTCCTTCTCCAATTGCTCGATGCGTATCTTGAGTTGGCGAACCTGCTCTATGGGCGTTTCTCGCTCTGGCGACTCTTGAGGAGCCTGAGTTGCTTGAGTTTGCTCGCTTCGCTCTTCTTGCTCTGCCATACACATTTCCTCACCTATGAAAACAAATTATGCTGTAATATTATGCCTAGTAGCCATACATTTCGGAAAGAAGTTCGTTCATAACCTGAGTCATGTACTTGACGACGGCGATAGCACGTCCATATTGCATACGGGTAGGGCCGATAACACCAAGAATGCCACCAATCTTGCCCTCTTGCCCGTAACGCGCAACGACCATGCTGACATCCTTCATGTCGTCCCACTCGTTCTCGCTACCGATAATAATTTGTACGCCATCAGTTGAACGAAGATGCGAAGAGAGCGCGGGCAGGAAGCGATTTTGTTGCTCAAGCACTTCCATGACCTTGCGGACTCGCTCGTTACGCTCATCCTCTGGCCCC
>DAIQNC010000387.1:0-4561 GCA_036788655.1 Ktedonobacteraceae bacterium | reverse complement strand
CAATACTGGTTTCTGCCCCCTCTTCATTCGGGGGTATTTTTATATACTTCTGCCCCCGTTAAGGAGGTGTTTTATGGCAAAGGTCGAAGAAGCTGATCCAAAGGTGGTGCGCCAACGTCGAGCGCGGCGTGTCTGGATGCGCCAATTACTCATTTTGCTCTCGGTGATTGGTCCTGGTCTCATTACTGCTAATGTCGATAATGATGCGACGGGCATTTTTGGTTATTCTCAGGCAGGAGCCACGTATGGCTATAACCTGCTCTGGGCGGTTGTGCTGGTGACAATTAGTCTGGGCGTTGTCCAGGAGATGGTTGCGCGTATGGGTGTCGTCACGGGTAAGGGTCTGGCGGATCTGATTCGTGAGCGGTTCGGAGTACGCATCACCTTCTGGAGTATGCTACTCTTGCTTGGTGCGAACATGGCAACGGCTGTCGCGGAGTTCGCAGGTATCGCAGGAGCCATGAGCATTTTTGGGGTTAGCACCTATATCGCTGTGCCTGTCGCTGCTGCCATTGTCTGGTTTCTCGTCATTCGTGGCAATTATAAATATGTCGAGCGCATCTTGCTAGTTCTTTGTCTCGTCTACCTCAGCTATGTATTAAGTGGCTTCATTGTCCATCCCAACTGGGGGCAGGTATTTCATCAAACCATTGCACCGAGCATTCCTCATGGTAAGGGTGAGCCAATTGGCTACCTTTTGACCTTTGTTGCCGTGATTGGTACGACAATCGCTCCCTGGATGCAGTTCTATCAGCAGTCGGCGATTGCTGATAAGCGTATTCCTGTCGCGCATCTCAATTACGAGCGTGTCGATACGTATGTGGGCGCATGTATCACCGACTTTGTGGCCTTCTTCATCGTTGTTTCTACTGGAGCAACCCTTTTTGTCCACCATATACAGATCAACTATGTTCAAGATGCGGCAATCGCGTTGGAGCCTCTCGTTGGTGGCAGTGGACGTATCGCTGCTATTCTTTTCGCAATTGGTTTACTCAATGCATCTTTGATGGCAGCGAGTGTGCTACCGCTCTCTACTGCTTACTCGATAGCCGAAGCCTTTGGTTGGGAGCGTGGCGTTGGACGAACCTTCAAGGAAGCACCGCAATTTCTGACACTCTATACGTTCGTCATTGTTTTCGGAGCAGCCGTGACATTATTCGTGCCATCATCAGGTCTTGTGTTTATCATCAATTTGCCTAACGTTATTGGTGGTATGCTCTTGCCTCTGGTACTTGTGATTATGATTATTTTGTGCAATGATCGTCGTTTGATGGGGCGTTATGTCAATAGCCTCGGTTTCAACATCGTGGCATGGATAACAACCATTATCATGACCATTCTTACCGTGTTAATTATTATTAATGCCATTTTCCCACAACTGTTTACAGGCTAACTTTTCAAGGGATGTATACGCTGCATACCTCCTCTTATAAGACGGAATACTTGAACCTGTAGCAGTGTTCGTTCGTATATACAGACAGAATAAATTATCTATACATGCTATCTGTTTCTCGAAGCGAGGCATACCTTGTATTCTAATCCTAACGATTTTTCGGAATACGACAGTTTCAGCAATCCCTATGAGTCCGCTCAAGGGCCAGCAGACTATGCCCATCCGAATTACTATATTCCGAACGAGCCATCTGTTCAGTCGCATGAGCAGCAAAATACATATAATCCATACAATCCGTATAATCCCTATGAGCCGTATAGTTCACAGACATCGTATCAGTCGCCACAACAGATGGAAGCGTATCGTGGTCCCACCAGCGTGAGTGGGTATACGACAGATGTGGGAGCCGAGCAGCGCGAAGCAGCAGAGCGCGGAAGTGTTGGTGAGGAAAACAAAGCAGGGCGCAAACGGAAAGGTCTGGCTGGAATAGGTGGTATTCTATCCACGATCATTGCATTCCTGCTCAAGTTTAAGGGTGTCATTTTTCTCATCAAGTTTGCTCCGGCGGTCATTTCGGCTGCTGTCTCAATCGGCCTCTACTCGATATTCCTGGGCTGGCCTTTCGCGGTTGGCCTTGTCGCTATTCTCTTTTTGCATGAGATGGGACATGCGATAGTGATGAAGATAAAAGGCATTCCTGTGGGCGGCCTCATCTTTATTCCTATGTTGGGTGCTGCGGTCACCATGCGTCAGATGCCTCAAAATGCGCGAGATGAGGCGCAGGTTGGCATCGCTGGCCCAATTGCTGGTGCGCTTACCGCTTCGGTATGTCTTGCTATTGCACAATGGCTTCCTAATGCGCCTATGAGCCTACTCTATCACATTCCAGCATGGCTCATAACTATTTGGGCGCCGCTTGCCTACTTTGGCTTCTTTATCAATCTGCTTAACCTTGTGCCAGTGATGCCATTCGATGGTGGGCGCGTGTTAGCTGCGATTGATCGTCGTATCTGGTATCTTGGCTTTGCTGCTCTGCTCGGCTATCAGATATGGCTCTGGCTACAAGGCAACTTCTCGATATGGCTACTCTTCTTCATATTCATTGCCGCAACACAGCTTTGGGCGCATAACGGCATCGCAAAAACAGAGCAAGCGAAACGCTATTATGATGTGCCTGTGGGAACGCGCATCACGCTTGGCCTTATCTACTTTGGCCTTGCGGGATGGCTGGTATTCGGCATGACCATTTCGCACTCACTTATGAATGGGTTGATGCAGTAAGCTGTAGGGACCATCAAATGATATATGTAATGGCGTGATGATGAACCGACACGAAATGAGCTGCTGAGGTAGGGACAGATGTATCACGTCCGCACGTCATAAACTATCCGATGTGCGGACGTGATACATCTGTCCCTACCTCAGTATCCAACTGGTTTGACGAACTTGTTGAACTTGTATATTATGACTGCGTTCTTACTTCAACACCCGTCATCTCTTCCAATACTTTGAGCAACGCAGTATAGTCGTCTTTTCCATGACCTGCTGCACGTGACATTTCGTATAATTGGCGTGCAACGGCGGTCATGGTTAGAGGTGTCTCGTTCTCGGCGGCGAGTTCGAGGGCTAGGCCGAGGTCTTTATGGAGCAGGTCGGTCATGAAGCCGGGTTTGAAGCTGCCGTTGAAGGCACGGAGGGGAAACTGGTTTGAAAGTTGCCAGCTTGCACCCGTACTCATGCCGATGACCTTCGCCATCGTCTCCACATCCGCTCCTGCTTTGACGCCTAGCAAAAATGCTTCCGCAGTCGAGGCCGCGATAGTGCCAACGAGGATATTATTCACGATTTTGACGACTTCACCTGAACCACTTGGGCCAACGTAAATAATATTTTTACCCATTGCTTCCAACACTGGACGCGCTTTATCGAATACGTTCTGTTCGCCGCCAACCATGATGGTTAATGTCCCATTCACGGCTCCCTGTGAGCCACCACTGACAGGGGCATCGAGGAAATGTGCCTCTTTTTCGGTAGCTAATTGTGCCAGTTTGCGTGTCATGGCAGGAGCTATTGTACTCATGTCGATGATGATAAGGCCCTTACGCGCACCTTCAAGAATGCCGTGTGGCCCCGTAACGACCTCTTCCACCTGCATCGAATTGGGAACCATTGTAATCACCATCTCTGAGGCTATGGCAACCGCTCGTGGCGATGGTGCAAGCTTCGCGCCTGCATTCACAACTTCCTGTACTTCTGGCTTCTCAGGATGTCGTGCGAAGATTGTCACCTCATGTCCTGCTTTAAGCAGGTTTAGTGTCATTGGGCGTCCCATAACGCCAATCCCAATAAATCCTAATTGCATGTCTACTATTCCTTCTTTCAAAAGTTATTCCATTTCAACAACAATTGCTCCACCTGTGACAACCGCACCCTCTGGGTAATTGACACACCGTACCTTGCCATCGTAGGGAGCCGTAATGGTATGCTCCATTTTCATAGCACTCAAAATCACGAGGACTTGTTGAGCCTGGACAGCTTCACCCTCACGTACCTGCACTTTTACAATAGTCCCTGCCATAGGTGCAGTGAGCGTTTTCTGTGTATGTGCCGTACCACCATGAGCTGTCGTCTCTACATCTGGTGGCTGTCGTCTTCGCAACGTGTAGAGCATACCGTTGAAGATAACCTGTACTTCACCAGCATTCCCTTCTTGCAGATAGACACGCTTTTCGGTAGTACCGAGTGTGAGGATAGAGACGCCATTCAAAGATTTCTTATAGCCAATGAATTCTATCGGTTGGTCATCAATCTGAATGTGCCATACCTGTTGGTCGTCAGTGGGTTGAACGGTAGTGATGTATGTGCGTTGCTGGTAGTGGTACGTGAAACGGTATGACTCTCCAATCATGCGCCAGGGGCCGAGCCATTTCCAGGGATTCGTTGAGCCTTCATTGCTTCCATTATGATTTCCGGTTGCCACACCGACACGGGGAATATTGTGGCTCATTTCATCCAATGAGGCAGCATAGAGTACCTCATCTGGTAATTGCTCTGGAGCTTTCAATGGTAAAAGATGCTGTTCTGCCAGAAACCCCGTGTGCGTGTGACCTTCCCGAAAAGCAGGATTGATGGAAATGGCGTGCAGAAGTGGGATATTCGTGGTAACGC
>DAIQNC010000386.1:0-4584 GCA_036788655.1 Ktedonobacteraceae bacterium | reverse complement strand
GTCCACCCTCACCACCAATGGGTCGATAGGTATCGGAAAGTGCGTCTGCCGGAGCTTTCCAGTCATAGCGTTGCTCTTCGACCTCCCAGGGTTCGGGCTTGCCTCCCTCGAGGCGCATATAGCCACGTGGGTAGGCCGGGCCACCAAAGCCAATCTCATCCCATGCATACGGGTGAGCATAGTAAGCATCAACAGCGTCTTGCATAAGCAACATCCAGAATCGTTGCACCGACATCTTTTGCCAGATGTCCTGTGCGGCTGGCGGATTGGTATCGTGTATGCTTTGCAGGACGGAATCCTGCTCTCGTTGCCCAAGCTGCACGAACGGCTTCTGATACATATGTTGAGCAATAGCTTCGATGGCCTTGAGTCCCATCCGATGCGCCTCATGGTCGGGCGGCATATCCTCGAAGCGATAGCCATCTATGCGACCACTATAAAGTCGCTCGTCGATGTAGTTCATAATTGGAACCTTATGTGCGTCGTCTCGGTCATCCTGCGGAATCAGGCGGTCACAGACGGCCTGCATTAACTTCGCCTCATCAGGTGTAAAGAAACGAACGGGTGGCACATGTTCAACGCGGTTCATAATGACATCGCGTGTGGCCTTATCCCAGAAGGCTTTTTGACTCATCGTGTGATAGCCGGGATAGTAGCCGGGTTGCTCCATTGGTTCGATAGGCTGCCCTGTTGTAACATCTACTGGCAGAAGGCTGGTATCTACTGTATTGCTCTGCGAGTGTCTTCCGTTTTGCGTGTTATCCTGAACCTGACCTTTGCTATTCCTTGTTTTCATTACTTTGCCCTCCTCAAAAGGCTAGCTAGCACACCCAGGAAGCCAGAGGCGGCAAAGAGCAATGGCGCGAAGACGGGCGGGCCATAAATCAGATTGTAGAAAGGCTTCTTGAGTCCACCTGGGCGTCGTAGAATGCCACGTATGTGATACAGGCATCCAATGCCGCCATCTAACAGTGCCAGCACAGAGGCAATGGGCAGAAGTGTTCGGGCAAGCGTTTTGCTCCATATCGTACCAATTCCCGCGATCATCAACACAGGCGTGAGTAGAATTGGCGTCCATTGCGAGGGGTAGCTAAAATTGTTCTTATAGTGAGAATAGAGTGCCTCTATACCACTGAAGAAGGCCGAGACCGCCGTTGCGACACCGAGGATACGTTGAAAACGCCCTTCACGTACATCTTGCTCGAAGACGATGCCCTCCTTCTCAATGCCACGTGGAATCCATCCTAGCCATGCTGGTTGCGGACGAGGAATGCCGGGCAAGGTGGTATGCTGCGGGTCATCTTCACGCCGTAAGAGAGACGCTATAATGCCCAGGAACCCACTGACTCCAAAGAGCAAAGGGGCAAATACAGGCGGCCCCATAATGACATTGAAGACGGGGATGCGCCATCCGCCGGGTTTACGTGCAATGCCACGCACATGCATGAAGAAGCCTATCACGCCATCAAGCAAGGTGATGAGCGAAACGATGGGAAGCACTGTACGCGCCGCTCGCCTACTGAACGTCCCCCAGATTGCCGCGATAGTTAAAATCGGGCTGATGAGGACAGGCGTGTACATGATTTGCTGGCTGTAGCTACCAACATAATGCTCATACGCCACCTCTAAGCCCGCAAGTAGGCTGGAGAAGGCGGTGATAAGTGCAAGGCTACGCTGAAAGCGACCCTCACGAATATGCTGCTCTACCACGATGCCCTCGCGTGTTATTTTGCGCGGCAACAGATCGAGTAGCGAAGAGCGATGCTTTCCATTCGAGATATCTGTTGGTATCTTTTCGCTCAATTGTTTTAGTGTATCTACAGGTTTTGTCAGAGCCATACATTACTTCTCCTTCACGGGCGTAATGAATTACGCCTCTACAGAATCTATGAGGAGCAAAAAACATCGTAGGGGCGTAATTCATTACGCCCGTATGTCGCCACGTAATACCATACAGGTAGATGTAAGCCGACACGGGCGTAATGAATTACGCCCCTACAGAACATTCGATTTACACAGCGTATTTTTCGGCATCAGCCCGTTTGAACTCTAGCCCCATGCCCGGACGAGAGCGGTCTGGGCGCAATGCACCTTCGATGGGGTTCAGCACCCCATCGAAAAACATATGCTCGATGCGTACATGGTCATGGAAGTATTCCATGTGGCGAAAGTTGGGTACAGCACACGCCGGATGTACATGGATAGATGGGCCACAATGTGAGGAGAGCGGCATATTATGCGCCTGACACAACGCTGCGGTGTGCATAAATCCTGTGATGCCTGCACAGCGCGTTGCATCGGCCTGTAGCACATCGACGGCCTGTGCATCCAGCATTCGCTTGAAGTAGAGGGAACTGTAGCCATACTCGCCAGCCGCGATATCCATACCTGCTGGCCCACGATCTCGTATGAGATGCAATCCATGCAAGTCATCCGATGAAACAGGCTCCTCAAACCATGTCACGCCATATTCTGAGGCGAAGATATCTGCGAAGGCGAGTGCTTCCTTGCGGCTATAGGCTCCATTTGCGTCTACGAATAGCTCTGTATTCGGCCCAATCGCCTTACGTGCCTCAGCAACGCGCTTCGGGTCTTGCTCTGGATGTGTGCCAATCTTCATCTTGACACGTGGAATGCCTTGCTCGACCCAACCGCGAAGCTGACTTTGCAGTTGCTCTTTGGTATAGGTGGTGAAGCCGCCGCTTCCGTAAATGGGAGCCTGCTCACGCATAGCTCCTAACAACGTGACCAGAGCGGTATCGAACAATCGAGCCTTCAAATCCCAGAGCGCGGCATCCACAGCGGAAATCGCCATCGACGAGATGCCAGGTCGTCCAAGATTGCGAATCGCTTCAACCATTGCCATCCAGCATCCCGGCACATCCAGCACATCGCGTCCCTTCACCACATTGGTGAGCAAGGTTTTGATGAGCGTCGCTGTCGCGGTATCGGCATAGGTGTAGCCGAGTCCTTTCTTGTTACCACCATATGCCTCGACAATCACAATCGTCGTTTTGTCCCAGGAGTAGGTTCCGTCGGCCTCTGGCGAGTCCGTCGGAACCGTGTAGGCTGAGACATCAAGCCGTTCAAGGGCAACGCCGTTGTTGCCAAAGCGCGTACTCGCCATACCTACACCTTACTTTCTATTGATAATCTGTGGATGTGATCGATACATCGGGCATCCACAGATATTCGTTAACCTTTGTGAGGAATCATACCTTCGACGAGGCTCTTCACAGACTCCTTGAGGATGCCGCCTTCGTTGGGGTCGCCCTTGAGTAACGTGAGACCAAAGTTTCTAGCCTGCTCAAACGAGATGTGCGGTGGTAATGTCTCAACATTGGGGCTGGTATAGACATTCATCACAACTGGGGTACTGGCAGAGAAGGCACGCTTGAATGCAGGTTCAAGGTCTTCCGGCTTATCCACGCGAATACCTGTCAGGCCAATGGATTCAGCGAAGGTATCGTAAGGGAAATCGGGAATTCTCTGTGTCATAGGCAGACGTGGATTGCCCTCTTCGACACGCATCTCCCACGACACCTGATTTAAGTCCTGGTTGTTGAAGACGATGAAGATGAGAGTTGGACTACTCCAGTTCTTCCAATATTTGGAAACGGTAATAAACCCTTGCAATCCAAGCATTTGAACGGCTCCATCACCGGTCATACATACAACAGGGCGGTCGGGGTAAGCAAACTTGGCAGACATCGCGTAAGGAACGGCTCCCCCCATCGAGGCGAGACTGCCTGAGAGCGAACCCCTCATGCCTTTTCTGAATTTCAGTCCGCGACCATACCAGTTTGCAGTTGTGCCAGCGTCAGCCGAGAGCAGACAGTTATCTGGCAGGAGTGGGGAAAGCACGTGCGCTACATAGGCAGGATTGATAGGGTCTGCGGACTCTTGAGCGCGTGCCGCAACCACTTCCCACCAGTCTTTGATATCAGCCTCAATCTTTTCGCGCCACGAGCGGTCAGTTTTACGTTTGAGTAGTGGAATGAGAGCCTGGAGTGATTGTTTGCTATCACCAATCAATGCCAGTTCCATTGGATAGCGGATGCTCAACATGCGTCCGTCAATGTCGATCTGAATGCCACGTGCCTGCCCTGGTTCCGGGAGAAACTCGGCATAAGGGAAGCTGGAACCAACCATGAGGAGCGTATCACATTCCATCATCATATTCCAGCTTGCTTTTGTTCCAAGTAGGCCGAGACCACCTGTGATGAATGGCAGATCATCGGGTAAGACATCTTTACCAAGTAGAGCCTTCGCAACGCCGCATCCAAGCAAGTCCGCAACCTGTGTAATCTCAGCATCGGCACCACGCGCCCCGGAACCAACGAGAATGGCAACTTTCTTGCCTTCATTGAGAATATCGGCAGCCTTTTGCAGGTCTTCGTCAGTTGGTCTGATGTATGGCGCGAAGTAGCCTAGACCTGTGGGAACCGTATTGTGCTTGTGCGGCGGCATCACGACCGCTTCCAGGTTTTGTACGTCCTTCGGAATAATAATGCAGGTGACGGTGCGTTCCGTGATGGCGATACGCACTGCACGATCTATAACGGTGCGAGCCTGTACTGCATC
>DAIQNC010000385.1:0-4584 GCA_036788655.1 Ktedonobacteraceae bacterium | reverse complement strand
CGCACGTGTCGCGGGTTCAAGCGAGTTGATACGCCATCTCAAGGCATACGAAGACGCGATGCCGACCGAAGGAGATATGCTGACAGAAGAGGAGTTGCGCTCAAATCAGGATATGGTCAAACGACTACGACAAATTCGTAAAGGATTATAGAAGGAGTTTTTACATGAGTATGCGCTTCTTACGCGGCAACGCTCAATCTCCAAAGGGACATGCCATTGTCTTCGCACGTAGCACACGCGATTCAAATGCAGTGCTGAGTACCTACTGTATCGTATTGCCTGTTCCTATGTCGCTAGCAAAATTCATTCCACCTATGTTCGCCTCACAATTTCCAACCGAGGGATTAGGCGGCATGGGTAACGAGACAAAGCAGATGCCCTTGCCCCCTATTCTGGAGGACTCAAAAACGCTGGCACAACTGAAGAACCTCGCAGAACACCGCGACGACGACCTGTGCGAAATCGGCACGGTCAGTCCTGACGACCCGATGGCACTGTTACAGATGGCGGCAATGAGTTGTGAAGAATACGGCGGTCTGTATGACAGGTATGCCGCTACCTTTGAGCAAGATACACCTTCGCTCGATGCTCCACTCGACGAACTTGACGCCGATGAACTACTGCTACAAGCGATGTCGGATCGGCAAAAGCTCGCCGAACTGGGCAAGTTTGTTGGTATGGCACGGTATGCGATAGAAGGGCATGATTCATCTCTCTTGCAAGATACACAACGCAAGATGCAACATATCGCAGGAATGCTTCCCGAAAAATATCGTGGAGAGCAGCTTATCACCGCCGCTACCGACTCGAACGAGCGAGGAGCAAAACTCGCATCGCTCTATCTTGAACGTGCCTACAAGTTGCTCGACGAGCAATACTCAGAAATCCCGAATATCGAACGCGCAATCCGCGAATTACAAGAACAGGGATAATATTAGAGATACGACAAAATCATTTCACCTGAAATCATTTATTATGTATGAGGAGTGTTTTTATGGCAGCTATTGAGTTAAAGGCTAATCTTTCGCCATTGGTCGATGCAATGGTAGCAGGAGACAATACACGCATTCTCACAGAGGTAGAAAACCTGCTTAAACAGGGCGATCATGCCGATGTCTTGATTGGACGCATTGGCCTTCTTGCCGCTTCAGGCGACACGACAGGGCAAACGATTCTTGCCCTCGACGCAGCCGCGATGCTGTGTCGCTATTTGCAAAGCATTCCACAGCCTGTCGAGGGCGAGATATCGCTGGCAGAGCGAGCATTTCCCCTCTTCGCACAGGCTATGTTTATTGCAGCACCAGCCGTGCGAGCCGGACGGGATGTCCAGGTCACGCTACCGGAGCCAATCTACCCTAGCGGTTTAGGTGATAATGGAAGCGTAACGGACGAAATGCGAAAAGCCGTTGCGGATGGCAATGTCGAGCGCACCGAACAATTGATGCTCGGTCTACATGGAACAGGTGCAGACTATCGCTCGTTGGAAGTACGTACTTACGACAGTATCTCAACCTCATTTCATAGCGAAGGCCATGCATTGATGGATGCAGCACGTGGCTTCCAGCTTCTCGATGTCGTCGAATGGGGTGAGCGTGTACCAACCATTATTCACTGGCTCGCGCCCAAAGTCGCCCTTCCCCCTGGTACTCCCCAGCCTGAATGGGTACAGGCCGTGCAAACGTTCGCTAAAAACAACAGCATGGAGAGCATCCGTACACGTATTGCGGCTCCTAAAAACGTCAATGCCCTTCCTTTGCGTGAGCTTATCCTCAGTGATGCCGACACCACGCAGGTCTGCCAGGGTGTCTACAATGCTGTTGTGCCGAATGGTGCTTCATCACAGGGAACAGCTTCAGTCATCGCGCTTGCTGCTGCCGATGTGATGAGCCAGGTGAACGACGGGGAGCGTGATATCTTTGTGCGTGTCGCACATGGTCTGCTGTTCGCCTCAGCCATTCGTCTCGTCTTCCATGAGGTGCAGGATACCGATGCACTTCCTCTGCTCTATACCTCTGCGTCCTACATCAATGCGCTCTACAAACAGACGGTTGCAGAGAAGCATACGGCAGCCACACCGATGCCAGCAACATCCTCGCAGATTATCGGTGGTGGACTTATTGCGCCAGCGCAACTTGATACGCTCCGCGCTCAACTGCTCGGTCAAGATGCGAACGGTGCGCTCACGACGGTTCGGCGGTATCTCATGCTCAATCACGACCCTCGCGCTCTCTGGGCCATTCTCGGCCTTGCCGCCGCTGAAACCGACGGCACAGCCGATCAGGGACATACACTACAAATTGTACAGGCCGCCAGTGAAGAATACCTCTCATGGCCTCGTGACCTTGCCACAACGAACATCGACATGTTCTTACAGGTAGCCATTCGCGCCGCCGCCTTCGGTACACGTGATACAAGGCTCGCCAATTCGTAGCATCTTTATGATGGATGTCCGTCGTAGGGGCGTTATAGAATAACGTCCCTACAGTAGAAAGGGGGCAACGTTGTGTCTTTCTCGCAATCGAAACAGACGTTCCCACTCATCATACTTCTCTGCATTAGCACGATTCTCTTTACAGCGTGCAACCTCTTTGGTGGTGGCACACCACTACCACATCTTTTGAAGGCTCCAGCCAGTCAGCAAATCTATACGATGCCTGAAACTGGCATCTCCGACTTCGACACGCTCGACCCGGCACTTGCGCATGATACCGCTTCACTCAACGCAATACAGATGATCTTTACTGGGCTCGTGCAATTGAACGATAAACTAGAGGTACAACCACAACTCGCAGCTTCGTGGCAGGTAGGCGCGGATGGTGTGACCTGGATATTTCATCTGAAACCCAACCTCAAATTTAGTGATGGCACACCACTCACTTCACAGGATGTCGCCTACAGCATCGACCGCGCCTTGCAACCTGCCACACAATCGACGGTTGCTCCCATCTATCTTGCACTCATCAAAGACTCAGACCAACTCCTGGGGGGAAAGATTTCAACTCTCATCGGCGACTCTCTTCTCACACCCGATGCCAACACCATTTCTATCCTCACAAACAAGAAAGCAGCCTATTTTCTCGATATGCTTACCTATCCTTGCTCTTTTGTCGTGGAAAAGGGTCTCATTACCAAATATGGTGAAACGTTTACCAATCATCTCATAGAAGGTGGCAGCTCTGGCCCCTTCAAAGTCTCACAATACATACATGGGCAAGAAATTGATTTCATTCCTAATAACAACTACTACAATGCAAAACCACAGTTACAACATGTACGTCTTGCCTTTTACCAACAGGCAAGCACAGCGTATACTGCCTATCAACATCACATGATAGATGAAACAGAGCTACCCTCATCACAGCTTGCAACGGCTCACACGCAAAGCGATTTTGTGCAAGTTCCGCAACTGTGGATTAACTACTATACCATGAACTATCTCGTGAAGCCATTCGATAATGTTCATATACGACAAGCCTTCGCACTCGCTATCAATAAAACGCAACTGGCGAATACCGTATGGAAGGGAACGGCGATTGCTACCAACCATATCGTGCCACAGGGAATGCCCGGCTATAATTCGCACCTGACTGGCCCCGACGGGACACAGGGACTGAGTGGCAATGCGACAAAGGCAAAGTCGTTGCTTCAACTGGGGCTACGTGAAGAGGGATGGTCGAGCGTAGTTCAGATGCCACCTATTACGCTCACGTATGCAGCAGGGGCCAGTAATTTCGATGCAGAAGTTGCCATGATGGTGTCTATGTGGCAGAACATCCTGGGTATAACGGTAGCAACTCAGGCCATCGACTATAACACCCTGTTGGATCGTGTCACTGCCGCCACAAACAACCCTCAAGGTCTGCAATTCTGGGGACTGGCATGGGTTGCCGAATATCCTGATCCGCAAGACTGGCTCTCGCTCCAATTCGGGAACAGCGAAGTCTATAACAACATGAATTATGGACAAACTCAGGAACAGCAAGCAGTGCAACAGCAACTACAGGCTGCCGATAGCACCATGACCAGCAATCTCCGTATATCACTTTATCAAAAAGCAGAGCAGCAACTTGTCAATGATGTCGCCTGGATGCCAGTAGAACAGGTGACACGATCATTTCTCCGCTCTCCCGCAATCGTTGGTATCGTCGATAATGGAATGGGCATTACGCCGCCCGATGATTGGTCAAGAATTTATCGCGTGAAATAGGTACATTGACCAGAAAGTTATTGACTCATGTGTGAGAATTTTACAAAACTCAACGTAGTTACTAATGTGTCAGCATTTTTAACGGTATATGTACATTGAAGGTGGTGTCCCTTCAAAGAATGTACTGCTGATTTGCTCGTCGAGAACCTCTTGTGAAGAGCAATCATCTATGCTCCGCCAACATCTGTTATCGCCCCTGTTTGATGTTGCAGGTCTGGATACAGATAGTGGTGAGCGTTGTTTGCTATGCTGACAATACTGAGCTAGACGCGCTAATGAAGCGTCTTATGTCCTATTTGTTCCTTTCAACAAGGAGAAGCCACGAATGTTATCAGGCAAGAAACTCCGTATCAGTATTCTGCCCGCATTCCTGTGTC
>DAIQNC010000384.1:0-4612 GCA_036788655.1 Ktedonobacteraceae bacterium | reverse complement strand
AATCAATTAGCAGAATGGCGTACACTGTACGATTTATAACGAGCAAATACTGTAGGGACAGATTTATCACGTCCGTCTGCTTCATAGGCGAGAACGGACATGATACATCTGTCCCTACGATGGATTTGCTCGTTATAAATTGTACAGTGTACGCCATTCTGCTAATTGATTAAGTGCTACTGAGAGCAGTTCTTGATGCATGGAATCGTTGAGCCAGCGACTTATACCGGACGGATGAGGGAGTGGGAGAAAGAACATGTCGTCTCGCTCCAGATATGTGCCAATGATATCTTCGAGTTTCCCTTTACCGAAAAAAGCCTCAATCGCCATCGTTCCCACCAGTAGCACCACTTTGGGTTGCACCAGTCGAAATTCCGCATCCAGATATGGACGGCAGAGAGCCATTTCTGCTGGTGAAGGGCGTCTATCCCCACCACCGCGTGGATTCCTGCCGGGGTCGCAGCGTGTCAACGAACTAAGATAGGTATGTTCGTATAGATAGCCGGGTGGAAAACCCGCTCGTTCAAGCCACTTTTGAAGAATGCGTCCACCAGGGCCACTGAATGGTGTATCCTTCGCAACCGAGCGATGACCCGGAGCCTGCCCTATCACCAGAATACGGTCACTGGCGCGTCCACTTACAATCGGATGTGCGACAGGAATATAGCCATGCTGCTGACAAAGGCGACAGGTACGAATTTGCTCCTGAAGAGCAAGCACCTCTATCTCTCGTTGTTTCTGAGCCTGTTCTAACAAGTGTGTTTTCGATGTTTCTAGTTGATTATTCGGTAACATTTTCGTAATCTGGAACGCTTTGCTGATGATAGATTTGGCTCAGATGGCGATATTGACCACGATAATAGCCGAGTGGGTGTTGTACTTCGTGTTCTTTTGCGTCCTCGATATGTCCATTACGAATGTCGATTGTGCTGGATGCGCTATCTTCATCGTGTGCAAACTCGACGTGATGTGAAGTACCCATCGCTTCAACCTGCCCGATAAAGATAACGTGATCGCCGCCAGGATACTCGGCAACGACTCGTGTGTCTATGAAGGCAAGCACATTATCGAGAATGGGTGCGCCTGTTGCTGCTGTATGGTATGGGGCGTCACAGAAACGCTCAAAGCGTTCTACAGAGGGCGTGGCGAAGCAACGCGACAGTGGCTCTTGTTTCTCTGCCAACATGTTAACGGCGAAGCATTTACTTTCTCGTATAAGTGGTAGTGTATTGCTCGTGAGATCGACGCATACCAGCACCAGAGGTGGGTCGAGCGAAAGAGAGCAGAATGCATTGACAGTCAGTCCACCGATAGTGCCTTGATTATTCGTGGTGACGATAGTGACGCCTGTTGCGAAATGACCCATCACCTGGCGGAAAAAATCTTTTTCAAGTGCCATAATTGTAATATCCTCTACGAAGAAACATTGTCGCTCTCTCAGGAAAATTTCTTTGTTATAGACAGACACGATAGGCATATGTGTATGGATGATGTATCGTATTGTCTACGCTTGATGACAAAAAGATGATAGCGACTCCTCTTTCGTTAGTATCTTCCCCTTTGCGCGTAATGTCAACATAGGAGACCTGTTGAACAATAGATACGTAAGCAACCGATGATACATTGACATTCTTCAAGGCGAAACTTATACTACGGTCTGACCAGAGTATCGAAAAGCGCAGGGACATTCCCTTTATTTGTATTTGGAATATGCTGTGAAACTTGCACCCCATACACATGACACGAATATAACTTCGCAATTGACGCAACGACCTGTCCCTCGCAAACGAGTGGCGACATCGTTGACTGTCTATGCGCTTGTTGCGTTCCTTTTCCTGACTATAGCTATTGCCGTCAGCTTCGGGACAACGCCTATACCATTCTCAGTGGTAGTCAGAGTGCTGCTGAATGCAACAAGGCTATTTCACTTCACGCGGCACTGGGACTCAACAATAGAGACGATTATCTGGGGTGTGCGTATGCCTTCAGTCATTGGAGCCGCGCTGGTGGGCATGGGTCTAGCTGTTGCCGGTGCGCTGTTTCAGGGAATGTTGCGTAACCCGTTAGCTGATCCGTTTCTTATAGGCACATCATCGGGAGCCGCTCTAGGAGCGGCTATAGCATTTGTGTTACCCTTCGATACTGTCTATGGAGCTTTTTTCCCCCTCACGCCTGTACTGGCCTTTGTAGGTGCAGTAGTCACAGTCTTATTTGTGTATGCCATCGCTCGTACAGGTGGGCAGACTCCTGTTGTCACACTTTTGCTTGCTGGAGTCGTTGTCAATGCGGTGCTGACAGCGTTTCAAACATTGATACTTACGCTTTTTCCGACCGAAGAGTTCCGCTTTCGTTCGCTCTTCGATTGGTTGGCAGGGAGCGTCAATGTCGTGGGCTGGTGGCCTCTGCTCATCGTTGCGCTTATTATCGTGCCAGGATGTCTCGTTGCTATCGGGGTTTCGCGCATTCTTGATGTCTTTGCGCTTGGCGAAGAGAGTGCCGCACATCTGGGTCTGCATGTCGAGCGCAATAAGTTCCTGATTATTGTGCTTGCTTCGCTTTTGACGGCGGCGTCTGTCTCTATCAGTGGTCTTGTTGGCTTTGTGGGACTCGTCATTCCTCATATGATGCGGCTTATCCTGGGGCCGAGGCATCGTGGATTGCTCATTTCATCAATGTTGAGCGGTGCTATTTTCCTGATGCTTGCTGATCTTGTATCGCGTACTCTCTCACTCCCTGTCGGAGTTTTTACTGCGTTAGTGGGTGCGCCATTTTTCCTTTTCCTGTTGCGAAGGGGTAAGCGAGAATATAGATGGTAGGACGACTAACAAAGGAACAATCGGAACTCGATGCCTTGCTGGAAGTAGAGAGCATCACCTTCGGGTATGAGCGCGAACCTCTGCTGTACGAGGTGTCGATGCAGGTGCAAACAGGTGAGATGGTTGGTTTGTTAGGGCCGAACGGTTCAGGTAAGACGACGCTGCTTCGCCTGTTGAGCGGCGTACTGGTTCCGTGTCAGGGAACGATTTACCTGAAAGGGCGAGATTTGCGACAATGGGGGCGACGCAGTATTGCACAACGTATTGCGCTCGTGCCGCAGGAATTGCACATGCCGTTCGCCTTTACAGTGGACGAGATGGTATACCTGGGACGCACTCCGTTCGTTCATACATTATCATGGTCGAAAACGCAACAAGATGATGAAATTGTTGCGGATGCAATGCATATTACGGGAGTCGATGTTCTGGCTGGTCGCATCTTCAATGAGTTGAGCGGCGGTGAGCGGCAGCGCGTGATGATTGCGATGGCTCTGGCGCAGGAGCCATCGGTGTTGCTGCTTGACGAGCCAACTTCGCATCTCGACATCAAGTATCAGATAGAGACGCTCGAACTGGTGCAGAGATTGAATAGAGAACAGCATGTAACGATTATTGCGGCAATGCATGATCTCAACCTTGCCTCGCGCTACTTTCCGCGCCTCTTGCTCTTTCAACGGGGCGTGGTTGCCGATGCAGGGCCAGCGGAAGTGCTAGAGCCAGGTCTGCTACGACGTGTCTATGGCATTGATGTGCAGGTTGGTATTATGCGTGGCGCGAAACATTTGAGCGTTCTACCGCCCGAAGATGCAAATGAGATACATGAGAACACACGTCAACCGCAAGTTCACGTCATTTGTGGTGGAGGTTCCGGTGAGGTGCTGATGCGAGGGTTGGCGGATGCACAGATTCCATTTGTAGCGGGCGCACTGAATATTGGCGATAGCGATTATACACTTGCGTTACGACTGATGATGTCATCGTCGAACAACCATACGCGCCTATTGCTCAGGAGACGGTGGCACGTGTGCGAGCAAGCCTGAATACTGTTCCGATGGTGGTAGTCTGTCCGACACCTGTTGGGTCAGGAAATATCGTGCTGTTGCAAGAAGTGGTACATGCGGCTCAACGAGGACTGACGGTGTTATTACTGGCTTCAAATGAAATGCAAGATGCGGATATGGACAGGGTACAGCAGACAGGCATTGGCGCACGTGATTACACAGATGGACAAGGTGTGGCACTGATACAGCAGCTACTTGAGAGCGGAGCTATTGTTGTGCCATCAGTGAAAGCAGCCATTGAGCAGGTGAAGCATCACGGGACAGTGCGTCTTTCGGGGCTATGACGGCTTAACGGGAATGCAATAACCGATAAAGCTACGACGTTGATTTAGTAATGAATACATTTGTGACGATACCTTCCCAAAAAGGACTAGAGATTTTATGCAGGGTGATGACAGAGCATTCGTAACCTTACGTTTACCTGCGACATTGAGTACGTTTAGCAGTGGTAAAGGACAAATCGCACTTCGAGCAGATACCATAAAGGAACTGTTAGCTGAGGTAAAGCAGCAATATCCGCAACTGTGGGAGCGTCTATGCGATGAGCAAGGCTCGTTACGTCCAGATGTGAAGATGTTCGTCGATAATGAAGTCATCACTGGTTATCAGGATATGGAGTTAACGTCCGGTCAAGAGGTAATTGTACTACCAGCTATTACACCACGTTCATAAAATGGGATAATTTGATATATTTTGAAACAAGAGATGTACAAGTAGAATATGAATGTGCTACTA
>DAIQNC010000383.1:0-4616 GCA_036788655.1 Ktedonobacteraceae bacterium | reverse complement strand
CAACCGCTCACGTCTCCCCGTTGCTGTTGCGATGGGTGTGGGCGGAGCCTATGATTTTTTGTCGGGACGCCAGAAACGCGCTCCGTTAGTAATGCAACGCCTGTCGCTGGAGTGGCTCTATCGCCTCTATCGTGAACCCTGGCGATGGCGACGAATGCTCGCCCTGCCGCGTTTCGTGTTGACCATGCTTGTGAAAGGGCGTGTGCCACAATGACATCTCAGATTTCGACAAATATTGCAAGTAACTCTCATGGAGATGAACCCACATCTCATTCCCTTCGCGCACTTGTGCCGCAATTCCAGGGTAAACGTGTTCTCGTCATCGGCGATATGGTGCTTGATCAGTATACTATCGGACGCCCGACGCGCATCTCACGTGAAGCACCCGTATTGATTCTCGAATTGGATGAGGAGCGAAATATTCCGGGCGGTGCAATCAATGTCGCAGTCAATGCATGTGTACTTGGAGCCGAAGTCTTTCTGGTAGGCGTAGTCGGCGACGATATCCCCGGTCAACAACTACGGCAGGAAATCGAGGCACGTGGAATGCACCATGAAGGATTGTTTATCGACTCGACGCGCCCAACTTCGACGAAGACTCGTGTCATGGCAGGAAGTCCACAGATTGTGCAGCAGCATATAGTACGCATCGACCGTGTGGATACGTCCGAGGTGCGCGAGCCATGCAAAAGCAAAATGCTCGACTATATTCAGCAGGTGCTTCCCTCAATGGATGCCGTTGTCCTTTCGGACTATGAGAACGGCGTTATCAGCCCTGAAATCATCAAGATGTCGATTTCAATGGCGCGTAAATTGAACAAAGTGATTGTGGTGGACGCGCATGAACTGCTCTTCCGCTTCCAGGGCGCAACAGCCCTGACACCAAACCAGCCAGAGGCGGAGCGCACTCTGAAAGTCACGATCAATACGCCAGAAGAAATGGACACAGCAGGGCAGCGTCTGTTAGAGGAGAGCCATGCTCAAGGCGTCCTCATCACACGTGGTAGCGAAGGCATGAGCCTCTTTGAAAAGGACAAGCAACCAACACATATTCCTATTTATGACATGCCAAATGCGAGTGAAATCGTTGATACCAATGGGGCAGGTGATACAGTTGCCGCGACCTTCACACTGGCATTGACAGTGGGTGCGACAATGAGCGAAGCAGCGTACATAGCGAATGCAGCAGCGGCGCGTGTCGTGCGTCATCTCGGCAACACCAGCAATACACCAGAAGAATTGATGAGTTTATTATGATAGAGAAGATAGAAAATAGTGTAGCGCAGAGCATACCAAAATACTGGGAACGTATCCCACTTGCCGCAGAGGTGCAGCGTCGGCAAGCACTGGGCGAACATGGCGTCTTCACCAATGGGTGCTTCGACCTGTTGCACCTCGGTCATGTGCGCTACCTGCAAGAGGCTCGCGCACTCGGCGATTTTCTTATTCTGGGCCTCAACAGCGACGCGAGTACACGCCGCCTCAAAGGGCCATCGAGACCACTCGTTCCCGAACTGGAACGTGCGGAGATACTCGCCGCTCTCACCTGCATCGACTACGTGACCATCTTCGACGAGCCAACCGCCGGGCCGCTCGTCGAGTTGCTACGCCCCACCATATACGTCAAAGGTGGCGACTATGCCAACGCAGAAAACATGCAACCCGACCTGAGCCGCTTACCAGAGGCGCGTGTAGTTCTGGGATATGGCGGCACTGTGCGCCTCATTCCCTACTTGTCGCACCACTCGACGACGGAATTGATACGGAAGATACAGGCATTATCTTAAAATTTATGATGAGGAAGCAAATTATTATATGGCAAAAGACGCAATAAATAATCCACAATCTAATACAGGCAGCATTCCTATCATTGTCGAAGATGCCGCGAATATGGGGCGCGTAACACCATCCGAATCCATCGTAGATGTGCAGATTGCGGAACAACAACCAACGCCGAACCAGCCGAGCGAGCGGCGCGAACTGGTGAAATCGGCGTCACTGGTGATGTTGGGCAACCTGGGGAGCAGCGTGATGGGCATGGTGCGTCAGGTTGTGGTGACATCGCTTGGCCCGATTATCGCAGGCCCGTTCTCCGCCGCATTGCGACCGACATTGACCTTCTATGATTTTCTCGTCAATGGCTCCGTCTCCGGTGCGCTTATTCCGACGTTCAATGATTATTCTATGCCTGAGAAACGCGAAGAGATGCGACGCATCGTCTATACGCTGGTCAACCTTATTTTTCTTATCACGCTTGCCGTATCTATCGTGTTTATGTTTATCGCGCCGTGGATTATGAACGACTTCCTTGCAGCAGGGTTTACACCCGAAGGAAAAGTGTTGGCGTTACAGTACGCACGCATCATTTTCTTCTCCTTGCTCGCATTAACACCTTTTTCCGTGTTGCTAGCAGCTATGTATGCGCTCAAAGAGTTTGGATGGCCGGCCTTTGCGACGGTTTCGTACCATTGTGGCATTATACTCGGTGCAATTGTCGGGGGCTTGATAGGTGAGCGCATTGGACATTTCGGTATTGCTGTCGGTGTGCTGATTGGCGCGGCAGGTGAACTTGTACTCCTGCTACCTGGTATTCGCAAGCAACACTTTTGGTATATGTTTGCGCTCGATGTGAAACATCCAGCGATACGGCGTATTCTCAAGCTCTACGCACCCGTTGCATTCAGCTTTCTGGTCAGTATGTTTCTCGTTTTCCTGGATCAGTATCTCACCTCGCGTACACCATGTCTTTCATATGTCAATGTGAAGACAGCTTGTGGTGAGGCCAACACGACTGCGATGATTGCCGCGACGACGCTCATTCAGTTCCCTGTCGGGTTAGTCGCTGCCGCCCTCTCGTTTGCCGTGTTGCCAACGCTTGCAACGCATGTACGTGAAGGGAATAGCGAACGTTTTAAAGAAATGTTGCTGCTCGGCATTCGCCTCGGTCTGCTACTGATGATTCCCGCCGCCGCAGGTCTCATTGTGCTACAAAACCCTATTACCGTGCTTATTTTCCGCCATGTTAACTATTCGTCGGGTGACGCGCAACTAACAGCTATCGCACTCCAGAACATGGCATATCAACTGCCCTTTGTCGCACTCGATCAGTTGCTCATAGCCGCGTTCTATGCACGTAAGAACACCATCATTCCGGTAACAGTGCAGTTCGCCAGCATTCTCTTCTATCTCGCGGTTGCGCTCCCCTTCTCGCAAACGATAGGAATGCCCGCGATGGCCTTTGCCAACACCGTGCAAAATTCCTCACACGCCGTTATCCTGCTCATCATCTTGCGAATGGTGATGGGTTCTGTCAAGTTCCGCAGTACGCTCCCCACGATTCTAAAAATCGTAGTAGCCTCGCTTGCCATGATTGGCGTTGCATGGGGATTGCAGGTGGTACTCTCGCATATCGCACTCTTCTCGCTCTCTCACTTCCTCGGCGCGTTACTGACCGTCATCGTCGCAGGTGGACTGGCGGCAGGTGTCTACTTCGGGCTTGTGTTGGTGCTGAAAGTGGAAGAGGTGAGGTTGTTGAAGGGCGTGGTGATGTCGAAGTTGGGGAAGAAATAAGCATGAAGAAGCCAGATGATTTACCAACTCTCTCATTTAAAAATCAGCAAGACTGGGAAGCGTGGCTTGAAGAACATCATGCTGATATGAAGGGCGTCTGGCTCAAAATTGCCAAAAAAGACACGAAAATACCGTCTGTAAACTATTCGGATGCGCTCGATTGTGCTATGGGTGGATTGATGGGCAGAAGGCGTCGTTTGATGAGCAACACTGGTTGCAGAAATTTACGCCGCGTGGCGCAAAAAGTATCTGGTCAAAAGTGAATTGCGACAGGGCAGAGGCTCTTATTGCCGCGAACAGGATGCAGCCAGCAGGAATGCAGCAAATAGAGCGAGCGAAGGCCGATGGTCGCTGGGACGCGGCATACGAAGGGCAACGCAAAATAACCGTTCCCCCCGATTTACAACGTGAACTGGACAACAACCCGAAAGCGCAGGACTTCTTCAACACGCTGGATAGCGCGAACCGCTATGCCATATTATTCAGAATCCACACCGCCAAAAAACCTGAAACTCGCGCCGCTCGCATCCAGAAATTTATCGAGATGTTAGAGAATGGACAGAAAATACATTCGTGATTACTACACATCTCTACATTCTCTGCGGCCTACCATTTGCAGGAAAAACCACGCTTGCTAAGGCATTAGTTCGTGAATTGCATCTCAGTCGCGTTTCTATAGACGATCTCAACACTGAGCGTGGTATCTGGGATGATGAGAAGGGGTTATCGTCGGAAGAGTGGACAAACGTGTATAATGAGGCATATCGGCGTTTAGATGCGTTGCTCAGTCAAGGCAAAAGCGTTCTCGATGATAACGCAAATTTTACGAGAGAGCAACGAGACCATTTACGCGTAATCGCCGCGAAATATCAGGTTCCTACAACGGTCATCTACGTTATGACGCCGCTGACAGAAGTGAGGCGACGCTGGCAAGAAAATCGACAGACGAAAGTACGTAACGATGTACGCGATGAAGATTTTGCTCTAGTTGTCGATAGCTTCGAGGCCCCAACAGATGATGAGCATGTGTTGCGTTATCATGATGC
>DAIQNC010000382.1:1595-4619 GCA_036788655.1 Ktedonobacteraceae bacterium | reverse complement strand
TCCATAGAGACGACAGGATAGGTGGCACTTATGTTGCCGAAGGAGGAGTCCCAGGTGTTCGACAGCTTATCGGTATAAGGGTAGGGATGTGTGTCGTAGACGATGTTGCTACCGGAGAGATGATAGGTTCCCAACTGGCTCAAATCATAACCCCAGTTCATGCCACCAGCAATAACGATGTTTTGCGCTCCCACGCCGCGTACTGCATCGACGAGGGCTTGCATTCCAACACTTGCATAGGTGAAGGTCTTTGAACACTGACAGTCATCGGAGTAGCCTGAGTCATTCGTCATGGTGCAGGCACCTGACCAGCAAGACCAGGAAGACGGGTGCGGTTCGTTGGCTAGCTCGAAGAGAACGTTGGAGTTGCCTTTGAATTGCGTGGCGACTTGCTGCCAGAAGGTGACGCTATCCGCGTCGGGCATGGCCCAGGGGCCACCACCCTGTCCCGATTGTCCGCCCGCATCCGTCCATTGCAAGTCAATGACAACGTTCATCTGGAGAGCAGAGAGCGAGCTTACAACTTGCTTGACGGTGTTCTGATATTGCGCGGAACTACAGGGAAACCCCGGCGCACCTTTGAGCCAGAAACCTTCGGAAAGTGGTAAGCGAACTGTGTTTGCACCCCAGTAGGTTGCTCCCGGCGTACTGACACCGCTTCCCATATAGGCAAGGTGCTGCTGGTCAAGTGGTCCCTGCCCGGAGCAGTTATACTCAAGGCCATCACGTGCAATTCCATGAAACATGTACTGCTGACCATTGGCCCCGACAATCATATTCCCTTTGACTGTATACGGCCCATTAGCTGTTGCGTTATATGGTAGAGTCGGCCCTGCCGCCTTTGCTTGCTTGTGTGGGAAGAAGGAGGGGGTAGCCCAGACGAGAGCCGCGACAAGCAGCATTCCTATGAGGATGCCGGACGCTACAATCTTCCTGAATGATGACATAGTTCGCATTCCTAACTACAGTAGACCATAAAAGTCCTGAATAGTGATAAAATCTGATTCCTTGACCTCTGTATCATTCCTAAATATTGGCATTCTTCGATAGTACCACGAATGACACAACAGTCAATATCTCATAAGGTGTCAAGTTGTTTCAATTTTCTCTTACATATAAACTGTACGAGCAATAATTCTCGTATACACAGGTACTTTTCGGTTAACCATTCGTAAGGTAATTGAAACAGAAAATTCGGTGTTATAGTTCGTCCCCCCGAACGTCCTATATCCATGAGTATACATCTATTGCCTTCTATATACTAGAGTCGGGGGAAAGAAGTAATATCAACAGGGGGATTTTGCCTTTATGAAGGTTTCTGTACTGTGGCACAATCGTAAAATCACTATAAGCATTTTTTGTGTTGCCTTGCTTGTGTTGCTTTCCTCATGCCAGGGGGCTTCACCCGTTACGCAGCAGCCCGGAGTGACAGCTACTGCGACATCGCATTTCCATCAGGGGACGCTTCCGTTTCAGCCCTTGCCACAACCCACTGCAACACCTCATGCCACCGCGACTGTGAAACCTTCGCCGACATCGACAAAATCTGCCTCACCAACCCCGACTTCCACTTCGACTTCCATTACATCCACACCGACGCCTGTGCCTACTCAGGCCGCCAACGCTTCGCGCCCTCTGCTTGCTTTTTACTACACGTGGTACACGCCTTCGACATGGTGTAGTTGCCATATGTCGGACTTGCCTACGACACAATATACGTCCAGCGATGTTGCCACCATTGATCGTCAACTGAGCGAGGCGTCAAGTGCAGGTATCACAGGCTTCATCAGTTCGTGGTGGGGGCCAGGCGACCAGACAGATACGAACCTGGCTACGCTCTTGCAACGTTCCGCCGCTCTAAAGCAAAACACAGGGTACAATTTCACTTCATCCATCTACTTCGAGAGCGATGCACCTGCGCTCAGTGGACAGACGAATATGGTGAATGCGCTCCGTTATCTCGTCGCTCATTATACGAATGACCCACACTTCTTTCACTGGAATGGCAAGCCCGTTCTCTTCTTCTGGGATCCGCTTGGTGGGGGCCGTACACTGGCAGAATGGGCCAGCATTCGTAGCCAGGTAGACCCGAATAATGCCATGATATGGTCGGCGGAAGGCGTCGATATGACCTTGCTCACGGTTTTCGATGGTATTCATCTCTTCAGTGGTGGCTACTGGGGTCTACAGCATGGCGATATGCCGCAGGTAGATCAGGGATTTCGTAGCCAGATTAGCGCGTATAATGCCGCGCATGGCACACAGAAGATATGGGCCGCTGGCATCATTCCTGGCTACAATGATACGCTTGTGCCAGGACGCACTGGAACGTACATTATACCGCGCAACAATGGTGCAACCTATCAGCAAAGTTGGGCAGGTGCGCTCTCAAGCCAACCTGATTGGATTACCATTACTAGCTTCAATGAATGGTTCGAGGGGTCGATGATCGAGCCAAGCGTGACCTATGGGAATCTCTATCTCAACGAGACCGCGCAGTATGCGAAGCAATGGCACGGATAGCTTGACACTCCGCAAAGGTCATGATAGTATTTCCTTGAAATAGCGTTATACAGGTGATTGATAATAGGAATGTAGAACATTATGAAGCAGGGTTTACCTTTCGCAGTCTCCCCAGCCGTATGAGCGACCATGCCAGAGGCTCATACGGCGGAATACGGCATGTTTTGACGTTGTTCTCACATACAGGTACATTGTGTGCGTGTGGAACATGGGCATACTAAATTAAGCCACTACATGTTTTTCCCCTCTCTATTACGGCGTGTGTCGCCAACATCAGGAGCATTCTCTTTTGCTTGCTGCTGTGTTGTGTGCTGTTCGCAACGCCGTCTGCTTTCTACGTAACGATGCATGAGAGGATGTTTCCTATCCGCCGTCCAGATGTTCTCATTGCATTGTTTTACCGTTTATTCATTACTTCAAGGGTATAATAGTAGTATACCCGAATAAGGATAGGTGTTTTCATGTTACAGGTTTCACATATTCGTCTCGATTACGGTCCCC
>DAIQNC010000382.1:0-1564 GCA_036788655.1 Ktedonobacteraceae bacterium | reverse complement strand
GAAGGCGGGTTTGATTGGCGTCAATGGTGCAGGGAAAAGTTCGCTCCTCAAAATTATCGCAGGTGTACAGGGGGCGGATAGCGGAAGCGTAATGCGCCCGCGCACATATGGCTACCTTTCGCAGGATGTCGCGCACGAAGACGCGGTTGCCGAGGGTGGAGCGGTTCGGAATTTCGTCTACACCAGCACTGGCCTCAACGAGGCGGTTGATGCATACGAAACGCTCTCGATGCAGATTGCCGAGGCCGAAGGCGACGAATTGACAACGTTGCTTGACCACTTTTCTGAAGCGCAAGAGGCACTGGATCGTCTCGGCTACTACGATGCAGATGCACGTATCGAGCAGTTGATCGCGGGCCTCAATATTGGCGGCATCACGCTGGATAGAGAAGTGAGTACCCTGAGCGGTGGTCAGAAAACGAAGCTGGCACTGGTGCGATTGCTCTTCCAGAATCCCGAATTGCTGATGCTCGACGAGCCGACGAACTTCCTGGATGTCGAGGCAGCGACGTGGTTGATGGAATTTCTCGCCGACTATAAGGGCGCGTTGCTCATCATCTCGCACGACCTGGACTTGCTTGACCGTAGCATCAACAAGGTGCTACGTCTGAACGAGTTCACGCATAAGCTAGAGGAGTATCGTGGCACGTACTCGAACTACCTCACTGTCACAGGCGATGCGCTGGCTCTGATGGAGAAGACGAAGGCACAACAGGAGCGCGAGATTGCACGTCTCCGTAAAACGTCGCAGATGTTGCGCGGCTTCGGAGCTACACGTGTCAGTCAACGTATTAACGTCGATAAACGTATCGCCACACTTGAGACGAGTATGCCACAGTTACCGCAGACGAGTCGTAAAATCAAAATCGACTTCCCGATGCGCCAACAGAGCGGGCGGCTTGTCCTTCATGCCGACCATCTTGCCAAGCAGTATGGGACGCATAAGGTGTTCAGCAATATCAATTTCGAGGTTGAGCGAAGCCAACGTCTCGTGATTATTGGTCTCAACGGCGCAGGAAAAACAACGCTGTTGCGTACACTACTCGATCTGACACCGCTCACAGGTGGCAAAGTGATGTTCGGTGATCGTGTTCATCTCGGCTACTATGCGCAGGAGAACGAAGGACTCGATTACGACAACACCGTTTTCAACGAGGCAAGTAGCGTATTGCCCGAAGATCATAAGCGCGTGCGAAGCGTTCTGGGGCGTTTCCTGTTCAACGGCGAGCGCGTCTTTCAACAGGTTGGAACGTTGAGCGGTGGTGAAAAAACGCGCCTTGCCCTCGCAAAGATGGTACTCGACGGCCCCAACCTGCTCATCCTTGACGAGCCAACGACACACCTCGACGCCATGTCGCGCAACATCATCGGTGAAGCTCTGGGCAACTATCACGGTACACTCATCGCCGTCACTCATGACATAGAGTTCGTGCAGCACCTGCGACCCGATACACTGTTGCTCATGCCTGAAGGCCGCATCGTCCCCTACGATGAAAAGTATGATACGATGCTGCAACGAGCATAATTCGTAGAGGCCCGATGTATCGATTGGCCCCGGTTTATA
>DAIQNC010000381.1:0-4628 GCA_036788655.1 Ktedonobacteraceae bacterium | reverse complement strand
GGAGTTGAGACGCGCTCGTTTGAGAATGATACTGAATTGTTGCCACACGAGCTTATCGTAGCGCGTAATCTCGTATTCCTCACGTGTAAATGCCTTGACGACCTTTGCATTGCCTATGGACTCTTCTGATGCCGCCGTTGCCTCGCTTAGAGTCGCAAGTTCGCGTTTGACATATTTTCGTAAAAATCCGCTTATCAGAAAAGGGAGAATTATAATTGGGAGCAAAATCAGGGCAACGACAAGAAGTGTTGGCCCGAAACTCGCCGTATTGTGCGTGGTAGGTAGATGTAGATTGAATTGGTTGGCCTGCGCCAGTAGCTCATTGGGGCCAGCAATGACAATGAAAAGGCCAAGTGCAAGCGTGATAAAGTTCTGAGCCAGACCAAGCAGATTACTGGTGAGCGTCGTGCGAATCAGCGTGACATCGTTTGTGAGCCGACTGAGCAATTCGCCCGTCTTGTTGTCGAGAAAGAAACTGAGTGGTAGATATTGCAGATGCTTATATACTTTTGTTCGCAAATCCACAAGCAGACGTTCACCGACAACAGTTGTCCAGTAGGTTTGTATGAATCCCATGATACCCTGGATGATTGCAAGACCGACGAGAAATAGAATTATACTTTGCAATGAGGAAACATCACGCTGTATCACACTATCAATCACATTCCCTGTAAGTGCGGGATAGGCGAGCGAGAGCGTACTGGAGAGCATCGTTAGCAATGTTAACGCTAGCAATTGCCACCAGTAAGGACGCGCAAACGAGAGGAGACGCCATACACTATGACGATTTATTTTTACACGCGGCAAATCGCGTTTGTTCCGTTGCTCAAAGGATGTAGAGTCTTGCATATGCTGATTCCTGAAATTGCTGAACGACTATTTTCAATACGCCAGTTCAATTTTATGGTTGCAAAGACAATACATCTTTCAGGTATGCAAAGGTTCCATTACTCCATTGACTCAAGCCGTTCCTGTCGCTTTTGCGCTTGATAATAATGCGGGTCGAGTTCCAGCGCACGTTCATTAGCAACAATAGCTTCGTCTTTGCGTCCAAGAATGCCAAGCACCCACGCTTTTCCGTCCCATGCTGGTACATACCTGTCATTTAGAGATAGAGCATGATCAAAGCTCGACAACGCCTCATCATAGTGTGCAAGCATAGCGAGACACGTGCCGCGTACATACCACGCCTCAACATTGTTCTCATCTAGCTTCACCACTCGCTCTATCGCTGATAGAGCTTCGACATAGCGTATTGAGGCGGCTAATTGCTGTGCATATTCAAGCCAGAACTGTGCTTTCGACGTATTTTGTTCGTTCGTCTCTTGTTGCTCAGTCACTGTTCATCTCCTTCACGAATGCCCCGGTTCTGCTCCCACTCTGCGACAACCTGTTGATACGCTTCCCATGTATCTACGTCAATGCTTGCGGACTCGTTGCCATGCTCAACTTCCTTCATCTCCGAACGATGGCGTTCTAATACTGCTCGCCCACCTTCGTCACCTGTTATCTCCAACAATTCGGGAAAGAGACTTTTGTCGAAGAGTGTAGGACTCATACGCTTCCCATTATAGAGCGAGGCGACGATGGGCTTTCCTGTACGCCTTTTTGCGTCGATAAGTGTATCAAGCATCTGTGGTGTAATTAAGGGTTGATCGCCAAGTATGATGAGCGCACTGTCTATTGTTTGGAATGTTGACGATGCTTGCAGGGTACGTATGCCAGCACGAATAGAGGTACTCATACCTTCTCGATACTCAGCATTCTCGCTGATAGTGAGAGATGGCATATATGCAGCAAGAGATGCACGTATCTCATTGCCTCGATAGCCCACAACCAGGACAACGGGGTGTGCCTGTGATGCAAGCGTTACGGCGACAACATGAGCGACGACAGATTGTTGCCCAAGTGGAAGTAACAATTTATGATGACCCTCTTGCATACGACTGGAACGACCTGCCGCCAGAATAATTGCGGCAGTTGTCCGTAGTGATGTAGACATGAATGTTTCTCCCTAACGTTCATTTTTGCCCATCGAGAATTGTGTTTATGTCACGACATGACTGTACATCAATGGTACAATACAAGGCAAGCAATGGAAATAGGGATTGTGTTGCTGACAATGTAAAGCGTTGTCAACATCTTCGTGTCTTTATGTAGCGTACACCTCTTCAGGAGAAGTCATGCCCGATATCTTACACGTCAATCAGTCGAATCAGGATAATCAAGTTACTGCTGTTGAGGCATTGGATGCTGAGACACAGGCCAAATATGAACATCTACAACACATTTTGCGTGAAATGGAGTCTGTGCTTATTGCATACTCTGGCGGCGTCGATAGTGCGCTCCTTCTCAAAGTCGCACATGATGTTCTCGGTGAGCGAGCAATAGGAGCTATTGCATCCTCTGAAGCGTATGCACGGGAGGAGACCGAAGAGGCCATTGAGACCGCAAAGCAGATGGGCGTTCAGCTTATCACACTTGAGACGCACGAACTTGAGGACGAACGCTACACCAGCAACACGGTCAATCGTTGCTACTTCTGCAAAACGGAGCTATTTACGCAACTTGAACCACTTGCAAAGCAACACAACCTGCGTTATATTGCGTATGGCGTCAACAAAGACGACGATGGCGACTTTCGACCAGGACAACGTGCGGCACGTGAGTTCAATGTGCGTGGCCCATTGAAAGAAGCAGGTATGGGTAAGCGAGAAATACGAGCGGTTGCCCAATTGCTGGGTGTACCCGTCTGGGATAAACCCGCGATGGCCTGTTTCTCCTCGCGTATTCCTTATGGCAGCAAGGTCGATGTAACTTCTCTGCAAATGATTTATAAAGCGGAGAAGGTATTGCGCGAACTTGGCTTCCGGCAGTTGCGTGTGCGTCACCATGACAAAATCGCACGAATTGAGGTTGAACGCTCTGAACTTCCACGTTTGATTGAGGAAGAGACGAGCCGAAAAGTGACCGATGCACTCCGCAAAATCGGTTATAGTTATGTCACCGTCGATCTCCTGGGATATCGTAGTGGCAGCATGAACGAAGGCTTCTTCAAAAAGAAAAAAGCCGAATCGTAGTCCAATAATTATCAATCGGACATGTAGTGGCGTGATTCATCGCGCCCGTATTTGGAATTTGTAGTGGCGCGATAAATCGCGCCTGTCTATCGGTAGTATGTAGTAGGCGATATTTGCGTAATGGATTACGCCTCTACAGACAGGTAAATGAGGATCAAAGCAACATATGGGTAAACAGGCAACTCTCCGCCGTCAGACAAAGCAGAGCCAGGAACGAAAACAAAGCTACGCAAATCAGAGCAGGCGTAACTCACGTAACACGAGAAAGTCTGAACAGAACTTCCCTTTAGGAGCAGTAATAGCTGTTGTAGCAGTTATCATCGCAGTAGTAGGTGTCGTGATTGCCGCACGTTTTTTTTCTAGTACAACAACATCAGCGTCTGGTAATCAGGCTAATGCTTCAGTAAACGGAATTTCGTGTGATGCACAGGAGCAATCGCTTCAACATATTCACGCGCATGTGACTATCTATATCAACGGGTCTCAGGCAACTGTTCCTGCGAATATTGGTATTGCAACTGATGGTTCGTGCTACTACTGGCTGCATACGCATCAAATTCAAGGTGATAGTGGAGTCATTCATATTGAAGCTCCGAATACAAATACCTTTACACTGGGCAATTTCGCGGATATCTGGGGGCAACGCTTCTCACAACTGAATTATCCCATCGAACTCAATTCGACGAGCGGCTGGCAAGCCTACGTGGACGGAAAACCTTATTCTGGTAGCTGGCGTAATATTCCTTTGACATCCCACGAAGCAATCACGCTTGCGTATAATTCGCCGAACATCAAGCCCGATACGAGCTTCAATTTTATCCAGGGCGAGTAACATTCGCCATATATCAGGAACGAGCGAACCATGATGCCGGAGCGTATCATCTACCTTGATCATGCCGCGACCACAGCACTTGATAGGCGTGTGTTAGAGGCGATGATTCCATACATGACAATTGAATATGGCAACGCAAGTAGCATTTATACGTTAGGACGACATGCGATGCAAGCTATTGACCGCTCACGTGAGCAGGTCGCGGACGTATTGCATAGTCGTCCTACCGAGATAGCGTTCGTCGGATGTGGCTCTGAGAGCGATAACCTCGCAATCAAGGGCATGGCATTTGCTTCACAGAAAAAGGGTAATCACATCATCACCTCGTCTATCGAGCATCATGCTGTCCTACACACCTGCCAGTACCTTGACCGCTTTGGCTTCAAAACGACCTACCTGCCCGTCGATGCTTATGGAATGATTGACCCTGATGCCGTTGGACGCGCCATCACCGACCAGACGATACTTGTCTCTATCATGTATGCCAATAACGAGGTTGGCACGATTGAGCCGATAGCCGAAATTGGCAAAATCTGTCGTGCGAAGAAAGTGCCTTTCCATGTCGATGCGGTACAGGCAGGTGGTGCTATTCCGCTCGACGTGGTTGCGCTCAATATAGACCTGCTCTCACTCTCGGCGCACAAATTCTATGGCCCGAAGGGTATGGGCATTCTCTACGTGCGTCAAGGAATGCGAATCCTGCCGCAGATGCAGGG
>DAIQNC010000380.1:3100-4639 GCA_036788655.1 Ktedonobacteraceae bacterium | reverse complement strand
CGATGGGAGCGGTGAACCAACAGGTGTGCTTGAGGAAGAGGGCGCGACAAGCCTTGTCTATCGCGTCGTAGACCGTTCTGACCCGGCAACGAATCGCGTGGTGATGCGGCGTATCATTGGTGACCTGCAAAAGAGTGGCATCACCACGATTCACGATATCGAGGGCGATACCTCGCTGGAAATCTTCCAAGAGTTTCGTGCCGAAGGGAGTCTCGGTGTGCGTGTACGCATGTTGCTTCCACGAAAGATGTTGCCACAGTTGCGAACACTGGGCATCAGCAACGATGCAAACGACCTGCTGAGCATCGGTGGTATCAAGATATTCGCCGATGGCACACTTGGCTCACAGACCGCCGCGATGCTCGAAGGCTTCGAGGGCAATTCCAACAATCGCGGCATCCTGACCACGCCGGAGCAGGAGATGCTCGACAACATAAGCGATGCAACGGAGATGGGCCTGACCATCGCCATTCACGCCATTGGAGACCGCGCCGCACGTACCGCTCTTGATGCCATCGAGCGAGCGCAGCAACTCATCGCGGAACAGGGAACGCCAGAGGAGCCGCAAACAGGGCTACGTTATCGTCTCGAACATGTGCAACTCATCGCGCCAGAGGATTTAGAGCGCATGCGTCGCCTCGGTGTCATAGCCTCGGTACAACCCTTCCACGCTGTTGCCGACCGCGACATCGCTGAACGCTACTGGGGCAAGCGTCACCGCCGCGCCTACGCCTATCGCACGATGCACGACATGGGCATTCCGCTGGCAATGGGTTCAGATGCCCCCGTTGAAGTCTTCGATCCCCTGCAAATCCTCTACGCCGCTACCGTGCGCCGCGTCCCCGGAACACAACGCCCACCCTGGCTCCCCGACCAGGCACTACAGGTTGCCGATGCATTATGGGGCTACACCCTCGGAGCCGCTTACGCTGGAGCAGAAGAAAACCGTAAAGGCTCGCTCACTGTCGGCAAACTCGGTGATGCCGTCGTGCTACGCGAAGACATCCTTACGCTTCCCCAGGAACACATAAAAGACAACGGCGTACAGGCGACCATTATCGGCGGCAAGGTCGTGTACGGAGAAGTGTAAAAATACGATGAACGTTCGTGGTGTGAGTAGGGTGTAATGAATTATGCCCGTACATGTCAGCGTCAGGGCAAGATTGTGGTCGGCAAAACATCTCATGATGAATCTTGACGAAATACGCTGGACATGTGCGAATGGGCTACCAGAGCATCATATAGGGGCGAAACGATGAAAGCCGCCACCGTGTACGGGTCTAATTCATTACACCCTTCCACACCACCAATGCCCGATTTCACTTGTCTATCTTGATTATTGAACCATCAACATATACCACTAGCAACCCACCCACGCATTCCTCAACCTCAAACATCCCATGTCCCAACCGTTCGACGCACCATCGCCCTACCGTCTCCAATTTCGTCGGTGTAAATAGTTGCTTATGCCCATATGCCTCTTCCGGCTCATCCTCTTCATATGGCACTGCAATAATCAGACGTTTCTGTACGACTTGA
>DAIQNC010000380.1:0-3090 GCA_036788655.1 Ktedonobacteraceae bacterium | reverse complement strand
GCAGATGTGATAACACCTCGTACATTTCCTCTTCAGTAAAGTGTTCGAGGACGTGCAGAATGGTGACTGTATCGAATTGACCGAGTTGCTCGACCTCATCAGTGAGCAAGTTAGCACGTTGGAACTGGACGTTCGTGAGGTGTCGCTTCGCCGCGAAGAATTGTACAGTGGGGAATGAACTTGTCTCGATATCGACGCCCACAACACGTGTGAGCGATGGAACACGTTCGGCAACTACCAGAGGAAGCGAGCCGAAGGAGCAACCAGCATCCAGTAGACTCGTTCCCTCTGACTCCACCTGCACCTCGCAAACACGCTTGTATAAGGTAGCGAAAACATCGAGAGGAAAATCCGTATTCGGCATCGACGGTGGATTGTCGATGAGCACGGAATAGCGTATCAGCGTATTGTTGCCATAGAGCCGCCACGCCCGTTCAGGCTCACGTGGAGAGAGCGACATCACAATGGCTCCGAACACTTCCCCAAAACGTTCAGGAGTCGAGAGCAGACCGAACGCTTTAAGTTCGCTCATCACATACTGTCCCAGATTCGCGTCTATCTCAGAAGGTGCGAACCAGTGCGCAACAAGGATTGAGGATTGATAATCGGAATAAAAAGCGTCTGTGAATCGCGTAGGGACAGATTCATTAAGGGCTATAAGAAAGTGAGGCGTTTCCTGTATCTCGTAGCCTTGATTTAAGAGACCTTGATACAGGGCGGCACGATTGATGCGGTATGCATTGACGCCGATGATGTTGCCTGTGCGGTGGGAACGTTCTTGTAAGGTGACTATGTGTTTCATAAGTGTCTGAGCAAATATATTACAGAGGTTGAATAAACTCCATCCTGTTCCCGAACGGATCACGGCACTCGAAACGTTTATATCCTGGAATGGGTACAGAGTCGAGTACCGTGATACCATTCTGCTGTAGAAGTTGTTGCCACGCATCGACATCATCAACCTGATAGGCAAGGTGGGCTTTTGTCGCGTTACGCTCCACGCCATCCTCTGTGCCGACATGTACCTGTCGGTCGCCAACCTGGAGCCAGAAACCGCCGCGCCCCTGCAACGACTCCGGCTTCTCGATTTCTGGTAAGCCAAGTACCTGACAATAGAATTGCCGCGCCTGCTTTTCCGCACCTCGCGGTATCGTAATCTGTGCATGATGAAGTCCGATAATAGTACCCATTACGCTTGCCTCGGCTTAGAAATATGGAATGTTCCCATGACACGTGCAACCAACACCTTCTCTTCGCCTTTGAGGTTGTATACACTCGCTTCCATGACCGCCGTTGAACGTCCGCGATGAATAATTGTTGCTTCGGCAAGCAATTCACCCGTAACGACGGGCGCGATATAGTTAATTTTGGCCTCGATAGTGCTAACGGGCGTGTTCGCTGGAAGCATAGAAATAAGCGAGAGCGACATAGCAGTATCGGCAATAGTGAAGATGACGCCGCCATGCACAATCTGCTGAGGATGCATTAAACGTGCATCGACATGGATACGCACGGTACTTTTGCCATCGTGTGCGTCATCGACCTGTAAATCCAAGAGACGGAAGAAGCCAGAACGGTAGAGGTTTTCGCGCAACTGCTCGAACGTGAGCGGAGTATCGTGTGAGTCCTGAATGTCCTGTGTCATGAATGTTGTTTTTCCTTATAGAATCTATAGCGCATTGAGCTATCAGGGTGTGGTTACCAGGGTGTGTTTATCTCCCTCGCACAATACGTTCGATGTCGCGTTTCGCATCGCGCTCGGCAATGGCGTCGCGCTTATCATACAACTTTTTGCCACGACACAGGCCGAGTTCGATTTTGGCACGTCCGCCTTTGAGATACAATCGTAGTGGTACAAGCGTCAAACCCTTCGTGGCGACTCGCTCCATGAGTTGCTTGATTTCGCGTTTATGCAAAAGCAGTTTGCGATTGCGTAACGGCTCGTGATTGTAGCGATTGCCATGCTCATAGGCGGCAATGTGTGCGTTTTCGAGCCAGATTTCGTCGTGGCGCACGATGGCATAGGAGCCACGCAAATTGACCTTGCCGTCTCTAATCGATTTGATTTCGGTACCGACCAGCGAGATACCCGCCTCAACGGTGCGCTCAACAAAGTAATCGTGATACGCCTGTCGATTGACACTAATAACCTTAACGGGTGCATCACTCGCGCCCGATTGCTTTCCCTGTGTTCCCTGTTTCTGTTCTTTTTTCGTAGATGTCGCCATAAAAAACTCCTGCGCCAGCACTTCCCCGTGACGTGTTGCTGTGGAATAGAGAGATGATTGCTCTATTTTACAACATATGGGAAGCACCTGACCCCTATGTAGTGTCGTGATTTATCACAGCAGTCCATCCCACGCACAGCCGTGATAAATCACGACACTACATGGGAATAATTCGGAAACATTCATCATTCGCATATAATAATGGAACAGATTTTTGCTTGACTTGAAAGCAGGAAAGGGAAATTTACAGTGAAGATACAGATTCTCCTCTACAACGGCTTCGATGAGCTGGACGCCATTGCCCCATTCGAGGTTCTGCGAATGGCGACACGACACAACACCGAACTGCATGTAGAAATGGTGGCACTTGATGGTACACCAGAGATAACAGCTCAGAATGGGCTACGCATTCAAGTACACGCGAAACTCGATAGCTCGGCGGATATCGTGCTGGTTCCCGGTGGTGGGTGGGTAGCACGTTCAGCACAGGGAGCATGGGCAGAGGCACAACACGGCACAATACCCGATGCACTCGCACACGTCTATAAAGAAGGCAAAACGCTCGCCGCCGTGTGTACAGGTGCGATGCTACTGGCAACAGCTGGCCTGCTCCGCAACAGGAATGCCACTACTCATCACAACGCGATTGTTGAGCTGAAAGAACTGGGCGCACACCTGCAAGATGCGCGTGTTGTCGATGATGGCGACATTCTCACGTCTGGTGGCGTCACCTCTGGCATCGACCTTGCGTTGTGGCTCATCGAGCGATACTATGGGGCGCGGATTGCTATTGCAATTGAGCGCAATCTTGAATACGAGCGGCGCGGCGTCGTGTGGCGTCAATCATAACCCCGACTTCGTA
>DAIQNC010000379.1:0-4644 GCA_036788655.1 Ktedonobacteraceae bacterium | reverse complement strand
ATAGCCGTTCTCACCGTCTGTTATGACGCCAGAGACGCCGCCTGTATTGGTCGTGATGACGGGTAGCCCATAGGCACTCGCTTCGCAAAAGGCGATGGGTGTACAATCTCCCCTTGTCGGCAACAGTAGGAAATGGGATTGAAGCAGTAAATCCTCAAAGCGTTTTCGTTGCTCTTCGTCGTTTTTGTTGAGGAATGGAATCACCTTCATGTTCGGATGCGAAAATTGTGCAGGTGGCACACAGCCACATACGGTCAGTTCGGCCTCAACCCCCATCTGTTCCAGCCGTTGCAGCGTTTCAAATGCTATTGCGCCGCCCTTTCGTTCCCAATCAACGGCGAGAAACAGTAAACGGCACACCTCGGTTCTCTTCTTGCTCAAAACAACCTCTTGAGCAGGTGGCGAATCCAGGTTAGCACCGTAGGGAATCACGTGTATTTTGCTCTTCTCGGCTCCATAGATGTCGATAGCAGAACGTGCCGCCCATTCCGAGGAATAGATACCGAGCGCAGATTTCTGAATTGCCATCGCTTCGGTTGCATCTGTTTCATATGCAGAACGTTTCAACAGGTCGGAATATTGAGGATAGTAGTTTTGCAGAATAGCGAATGTAGCATCTTCAATCAAAACAATGGGAATATCCGTCTGAAGAAAAGAGATTTCCGCTGCTCCGGCAACGGTGATAATCACATCGTACTTGTGTCCTGCAAGCTTACGTTTAGCAACCTTCGCATATTTCTTAGCAAGCAAAAAGCTATGATTGTACGAATATCGCTTTTTCAGCAACCGAAGCGTTATCTGATTGATGACCTTTCCGAGGTACTTTTCCCAGATGTTCATTGGCCCCAGAAAGGCGACTTCGCCACAATGCTGCTGTAGCGATTGAGCAAGGTAATAGACAGTACCCGACCATGACCGCCTGTCAAGCGGGTCAAATGAGGTTAAAAATGCGATTTTTAGAGGCTTAGATGAGTTATATTCGCTGTTTATCATACTCTTGTTCGTTCTCTCCTACCTGTTCGTACACCCTGTCCAGCGTGTTCAACGCAACCTTTGCATCGTAGCGTTCCAGAATGAGTTGATGAGCATTGTGTGCAAGTTGCTGTGCAAGCTGTGTATCTTGCAGGACTCGCGCACAGGCATCTGCGAACTCCTGCGGCGTATCGGCAATAAGCAAGTGTTCTCCATTCCGCACATCAAGCCCTTCGCATCCCACAGTGGTAGAAACAATTGGCACGCCTATCGCCATTGCCTCCAGAATCTTGACGCGCACACCGCCGCCTGATAGCAGAGGAACCGCTAAGACGGTTGCACTCGTCCAGAATTCCTTGACATCCGCAACATAACCATGCACATGTACTCCTGCATCAGTTAACTCAGCAGCGGCGTTCTGCAATTCACGTGGCGGACGTGCGCCCACAATATCATAAGTGACATCAGGACAGAGCTTTCGCAGGTGCCCATATCCGTTGCGTAGCCACCACAACACGCCTTCACTGTTGGGAAGCCAGAACATTGTCCCAATCGTGAAAAGGCAGTTTGGTTGTGGCTTCCGTGCAGTCCAGAGCGGCTCCAGACGTTCCGCATCGACGGTGATAGGCACAATCTCAATCGGCGTCTTCTCTTCGGCAACCTCTCGCAGAGCCTCGCGGTCATGTTCGCTGACCGCCAGCACCACATCAGCGCGACGACAGGCTTCCCCTTCGATGCGACGAATGATACGTGACTCACGCTGTAATATTCTGCGAGCAACAGGATTGCGCGTACCTTTATAGAGACGCTCCATCACCTGCCATACGGCATTATGCTCATCAAGCACGACACGCCCCTTCCAATCTGGAGGAACGAAACGCATCATATTGAGCTGGTCAACATGCAGAACATCTATCCGCTCTTCCTGCAAGAGTTGTCGCACCATCGCTCGCATCGACGCCCGGTCATCACGCCGCATCATAAAAGAGTCGTTGGTAGCAACACTTTCGAGCAGGTAACGTACATCGCTTACCCGTGAACGCTTCAATGGAACCGTGACAACACGACTGCATATCTCACGCAGGTAGGCCGCATCCTGTACTTCCTGCTCACTACGCACAAAGGTACAATAAATCACCTCATGATGAGCCGCGAGGTGACGTAGCACCTGCAATGTCTTCACCTTTGGCCCTGCATCAGCAGGGTACACAACCACCTGAGTCAGCACAAGTATCCGCATTGCTATTCCTACTTCCATCGCCTGAGCGTTTGATTATGCATGAACATGACTTCCACCGAAATACTGAGAATGCGCCGCCAAAACGTTTTTCTCCCTGTGAGTAGCTACCGCTTGCTCATACACATTCACCAATGTATACATCGCGTTTGACCAATCATGGTGTTGCTCAACATAGGCTCGCCCATTTTTGCTCAATGTCGCGCATAGCTCTTTATCCTGGAAGAGGCGTAACGTCAAATCAGCAAATGCCTGTGGAGAATCTGCGACAAGCAGGTCGTGTTCAGGACGAGCTTGCAGAGCTGATACTGGTTGTGGCGCAGCAATCACTGGTGTACCCAGTGCCATCGCCTCCAACACTTTATTTTGAATGCCTACGCTGTAGACCATCGGACTCAGCATCACGTTTGCTTCTGCGACATAGGGGCGCATATCGTCTACATATCCCGTCACGGTAACGCGAGGATCGGCTCCGAGTCGCTGTATCGCCTTCCGCGGCTTGCTCCCAACAATCGTCAGTCGGGCCTGTGGTTGCTGTTGCCAGATAAGCGGCATGATGCGCTGGTACAGGTGAAGAGCGGTACTCACATTCGCATGATAACTCATCTTTCCCGAAAAAACCACACTGAGAGGCTTGCGTTCCTGCGGCCTGTAATCAAAGTATGCTAAATCAACGCCGTTCGGTATCACATGAATAGGTGTCTCTTCCTCACCTTCTTCCTTGCCGCCATACCGCAGTGCATTCATCGCTTCACTGTCACGTGCTGAAGTCACTACGACATGCGGCAGTTCGTGGAGCAGTCGTGCTTCATAGCGGTGTGTTCGTGGATATTCTAGCTGTGCCATTGTACGCACAGATAGACTGGGGCCAGCAGCGATAGTATGCTTCGAGAGCAAGCTGATACAATCTACAGCATCCCATACAAGCGGATATGCTCCGATAAGTGGCCTCATCGAGGCTATTCCGCGTAGATGCTCAACGTGAATCACATCAAAATGTTCGCGCTCACAAAGTTGTTGTATCGCGTGTGTAAAACGAGCGGAACGCGCATATGCAACCTGCACAGGGATGAAACTTGCTAGAGCCAGACCACTTCGTAGTGCAGAGGTAGACTTCGACTCCTTAACCATCACCACTTCATACCCCTGCTCACACAGTTTCTCGACATCCGCAACCTCAGACAACGAAGCACATTGCGTAACAATGGTCACATCGTGGTGTTGTCTCAGTTGGTCGAGAAAGCTATATCCACGCACACGCACACGCGAAGGGGGATAGGGAGTTACAAACAAAATACGCATTCTACCTCCAGGTAAGAGATTATCTTTATTCATTTCAATACAATGATATATACATATCAATGGCTCTATGCTGATTTTGTTTGCAAGTATAGCAGCAAGATATCCGGGGAATAGCGCAATTCTGGTTAAGATCAGGTTATGAAAAGTTTACCAATGTACCGATTTCTCCACCAGTTCTACCTTCCCTGCATCCTGGCATTTTCCCCACCGTCCTGCTACACTAACGGTCAACGTAAGCTGAAATTGACTATTGCTACTATGTTCGACACATTCGGCTTGCTTCATAACATAGTACGGGAAAGAGGCAGGAGTGCGAATTCTATTACTCAGTAATCTCTATCCTCCATACGTAGAAGGGGGAGCAGAAATTCTGGCGGCAGATGTCGCAACCGGACTGGAACGCTCCGGGCATGAAGTGTTTGTGCTTACCAGCACTCCAGGTTCTCAACACATCCAACACGAAGAACATATCTGGCGCACACTGACTCTCGCTCCTCCTGCTCATTTTGATCGACATCTCGCGCTCTATCAGCAGCTACAATTGCCGTTGAACTACTATCGTCGTTACCACAATCCCTCCAATGTCGCTGAGTTGCGAAGGGTTATTAAGGCAACGCAACCCGATGTTATCTACATCTGGGAGTTAGAAGGGCTGGGCGTAACATCACTGCTCCAATTTCTGGCAGAGGCGCACGTTCCAGTTGTCTTCCATCTCAATAGCTACTGGCTCCTGTACGCGCAGTCTCCTGAAACCGAGCAGACGCGGCTACGCACGAAGTGGTTCAAGCAACGCTTGATTGGAACAATTCCTTCACTACCACGAGCGTCCTACATCGCTATCAGCAATACCGTGAAGCAGCATTATGTGTCTGCTGGTTTCGATGCTCAAGCCATAACTGTCGTGTATAACGGCCTTGCCTCCCAATTTCTTGACCAACCATCTTCCGGTCAGAGAAGCGATGCGGAAGGGTGCGCCCGGCTCCTCTACGTAGGTCGCCTACGTATCGAGAAGGGTCTACTGATTCTGCTTGAAGCGCTCGATATTCTTATACATGAGCAGCACGAGCCTCATCCGTTCCATCTCATGGTCTTTGGCTCCGGCGACGCGGTGTATATAAAGGAAGTTGAGGCAT
>DAIQNC010000378.1:0-4654 GCA_036788655.1 Ktedonobacteraceae bacterium | reverse complement strand
GTATCGACTGGGAGACCAAAGAAGCCGGACATTTTGAGGTGTATTTGGTGCATCATAGCGGTCCGAGTGCGGCAGGGGAGTACCTGCATGCGCTGCAATTGGTCGATGTGGCAACCGGGTGGAGTGAGCGAGTGGCCTTAAAGGGATGTGGGCAACAGGCGATGGAAGCGGCCTTTGAACATGTCCTGACGCACGTGCCATTCGCCCTCCCCTCAGTAACATTTTCAGATGAGTGAACTATCTCACTTCAGTAACATTTTTCGTGAGTCAATGCGCCCACTTGCATTTTTGTCCTCTTGCTGCTACGCTGACTCGTAGCAGAAAACTCGCCGCAGAAGATATCTTTTGCGGCGAGTAGAACCTCAGCTATTCTATCTTTCCTGCTCAGCCAAAACGGGCAAATCTCACTCTCACATCTCCATTTACTCAGGAGTCTTGAATAATATAGGAGTTGGTATACGCATAAAACATAACCTATTCCTCGGAAGACTTCCATCTCATTTTAGAAGTCGCATACATATTATTCATTTGAAGGGGAAGAGTGTCCTTCAACGAAAACTCTCAGGTCTTGAAGCCATTCCTGGAGCATCTCTATACTCTCGAACAACGCTTCCTCATCTTCTGCTGAGATGAGTGGCAGAACAGGACACGAAAACGTTTCAGCGACAGTGCCATAGTGATCACGCACACAGGCATCTACTATCGGTATTGTCTCTTGCTCATGAAGTATCTTGCGAGCCAGCGTCGTCGCTTCATTGATAAGAACTCGCCCCTCCCTCGTCAGTTCGTTGAACCATTTTTGTTCGTCACTATCCAGTCGATATGATAGATGCTCGACCAGCAGTAGGAGTTCAGCATCTGCATCCTTGTATGTCATGAGGAACCAGAAGAGAAAACAGCGAAGTTGTCGATAATGAGCAAGCATTTCCTGATGGATACGTTCAGGTAGTGTAAGCAATTGGCTTACTTGAGCAAGTTGGTAAAGACGCTCTGAACAGATATCGTTCCAGTTGAAGCTACAGAACCAGAAAGGAAGGGTTCCAAATGGAAGGCACCAGACAATACGACGTCCATGTGTCTCAGTCTGTACAGGCAGTTTGCGAGCTGTCCGCCACAAAAGCAATTTACGCCAGCGAGGGATACGAGTTTCGGCACGTAATCCCAGGATGCGACAGAGGTGTACTACTGGCAAGTAGGATCTGCACACGTGATTGTGATTCCGGTAGAAGAGGTCAAGAAGTTCAAACCCAAAATCTCAGGGCGTCCTCGCAAAAATACTCCTCTGTGGCGCACGACACCAAAAGACAATAAACAACTCACCACATTCATTCGTGTTAGCACTCATCTTGGTCAGGAGCAACAACTTCAACAAACGCTCGACAAAATCAAGCGCGTCCAAGCTCATCTTTTTTCGGGAACGGTTACGCGCTTGATCATCAATTGCGGCAGGAGACCCTTTGCTTGGGGCAATGGGGAGAAATGCCATGCTCCTTTCTTTGTACTAAGCTTGACTTTTTACACCGTATCTGCTACAACGTAAAGTATGAAACAGAAGCGAGCGTACAAGTATCGGTGCTATCCCACCGAGGAACAGCAACACCAACTTGCCCGTACTTTCGGGTGTGTTCGCTTTGTCTACAACTGGGCGTTGCGGGCCCGTACCGACCTGTATTACCAGAAGGGTGAACGCTGGTACTATGCTCAGATGTCCTCTGCGTTGACCGCCCTCAAACAACGAGAAGAGTACACATGGCTCAATGAAGTCTCTTCCGTTCCGACCCAACAATGCCTTCGACACCTTGACCGTGCCTTCCTCAACTTCTTTGAAGGACGTACAGGATACCCCACTTTCAAGAAAAAACATGGTGTCCAGAGTGCCGAATACACCACCTCTGCCTTCAAGTGGGATGGAAAGAACTTCACACTTGCTAAGCAATCCGAGCCACTCGATATTGTGTGGAGTCGTCCCTTGCCAGAAGGATGTAAGCCCTCTACCGCGACTGTTACCAGAGATTGCGCTGGACGCTACTTTGTCTCCATGCTGGTTGAGGAAGATATTGCGCCCTTGCCCGTCGGCAACAAGACGATAGGATTGGATTTGGGACTCAAAAGCATGGTCATCACGAGCGATGGGCAGACCTACGGGAATCCGAAATTCTTTGCCCGTGATGAAAAGAAGTTGGCAAAGGCACAACGTCGCCACGCGAAGAAACGCAAGGAAAGCAAGAACCGTGCAAAGGCACGAAAGAAGGTTGCCAGAATACATGCTCGTATTGCTGATAGGCGACGCGATTATCAGCACAAACTCTCGACAACTATCATACGCGAGAACCAAGTCGTATGCGTCGAGAGCCTTTCCGTCAAGAATATGGTCAAGAACCACAGCCTTGCCAAAGCGATAAGCGATGTAGGCTGGGGTGAGTTCGTCCGACAATTAGACTACAAAGCCAGTTGGTACGGGCGTACCCTTGTCAAAATCGACAAGTTCTATCCTTCTTCCAAACGCTGTCATGCGTGTGGACATCTTCTCGACTCCCTTACGCTCGATATCCGTGTATGGACATGCCCTGAATGTAGGGTATGCCATGACCGTGATATCAATGCGGCAAAAAATGTGTTATCCGCTGGACTGGCGGTACGAGCCTGTGGAGAGGCGGTAAGACCCGGACGAGTGAAAACTCGCACGGGCACACCTCAGCGAAACAGGAAACCTCACTCGTGAGAGTGGGAATCCCGTGCCCTTTCAGGTATGGGGACGATGTCAACAAAAGTACAACGCATCCAGAAAGCATTGAGATACTGCTTGTCTGGAGAAGCGTAGCAACGCCAGATGAGGCAGTACGAACGCAAGAACTGGATGCGTTTCAAAAAGAGTTCGCGAATGTATTGGATTGGTCAACAGCGACCATAGAGCATGGTGAAGTGCTTCTCCATACCTGAGAGAACCTTCCAATCTCTCTATCGCGTGCTACATTAGCCGCACACGCTATCAGTCGTCGAATAATCTGAACATATCATGGATTGTTCGTTAACGGCGATATGAAGATTTGACCGTTATTTGTATAAGTGAGTTGTGCGTTCCCGATGTGCAGAATCATATTAGGATATTTCTTGCCCTCTGGTGTGATAAAACTGAGCGTGGTGGGTGTGAGGTCATCCTGTGAGCCGTAGAGTTGAGGGCCGGGATAGATACGGGTGTGAGCAGGGTCGCCCCCTTCGATTTCGATAATTTCAATGTGACGATGCAAGTTGAGGGCGATGAAGTGGCTCGGTTGCCCCGGATGCTCGTTATGTCCTACATAGACATCGGTCTGATAGGGGGGCGGATTGCCATAGCGCAGGGTATCAAGTGCTGTAGTGGCCCAGCCGAGCAGGGTTGAAAGCATCATCCACAACAAAATCATCAGCATCATACCGAGGCCGAGAATAAGGAGCGGATGATAATGTGTCATATGCGAGCCTACCCTTTGCGTCGTCTTCGCCCTGTGAATGGTTGTAGGAGACGACGTATGAGTACGAGTAGAACGCGATGCAGGTAATGATAGTGGTGCTAAGGGTGGTGCTGACCTTCGCTGCCCGCTATATGCAGTGCTGGTAGCCGTTGGACGCTTCCATGCAGGAACGCTGTCGCTCCCAGTCTGCTTTGAGAGGCGCGAGGTACGCTGAATAGCCGGAGCTAACTCAGGCTCTTGCGCTTTTCCTACTACGTCCTTTTGCTCTCCAATAGGACGATGGCGTAACAGGCTCTTCGGTGCGATTTTTTGCTCAGGTGCTTTCGGTTCAGACATGAGAATTGCTCCTTTTCCTCTGGCAACAGGACGACACTATATGAACAAGGATGAAATAGCCAGGATTCATTTGAAGGAGCAACCTGCACAGAAATCACTTTCCATGAGGAAAGTGTACCCTGTGATATATTCTTTTTGCTACCCGTTTTTCCACCACTTTTAGATCAATTTCGTGGAAAAACATGTGGATGTTCTGTGGAAAACTGAGCGAGATGATGTTCTTTCATCATCTCGCTCAGTTCAGGTAAAAAGCGTATCTATTCGCTGTCTATTTGAGCTTTTCGCCGTAGGTATCCAGTAAGGTATGGCAACGGTCGATGATTTTGCCGAGGAGCGTGGCTTCCTCCGGGGTCAGTTGAATGCTCTCACCATCGGCGCGTCTCTTTTCGATGTGGCGACGGTACGTCTCGACACGGCTGAACGCGGCCTGTATCTTAGATGTGCGCTCAGAGGTTGTATGATTCGCTTCAGACGATGCTTCAGGCGTTATTGTCGTGCTATCAGCATGAGCTTCTCTTATTTGCTTGAGAAGCGACGCTCTCTGTTCATCCTGCTCACGCTGCCCCCCGTCTTCGCTTATACTCGTGGTCGATGCTACAACATCATGCTGAACTTCATTGAGTGCAGGTTCAGATGGTTGTTCCTCGCGTCTCTTCTGCTCAGCCTGTAGCTGCTCTACCGCGACGCGCACACCTTCTACCGTCAAATCGTCGGAGAGGTAGCCAGCGATAATGGGGGCGCGTTCTTCGGCATTGTCGATACGGCGCAGATAAGTCATGACACGTGGGCTATACTTTTCGCGCAAAGCGGCACGAATATCAGATGCGGAACGGGCTGCCATAATAGCAAAATTGACGTGATAGCGG
>DAIQNC010000377.1:1587-4657 GCA_036788655.1 Ktedonobacteraceae bacterium | reverse complement strand
GATACGCACGGCGGAGTCGGTTGTGTTGACGCTCTGTCCACCATGACCTGTCGAGCGGTACACGTCGATTCGCAGGTCGCTATCCTTGATGTCGATCTCGAAATCGTCGTCGGCCTCTGGTAGCACAATTACCTTTGCGGTTGAGGTATGGATGCGTCCGTTCGCCTCAGTGACGGGGACACGCTGCACACGATGCGTACCGCCCTCGTATTTCATGCGGCTATACGCTCCACGACCTTTAACGACAAAGGTGATATCCTTGATGTCGCCCTGCTCCGTCTCATTCGCGTCGAGAACCTCAATCTTCCAGCGTCGTCCCTCGGCATAACGTGTATACATGCGGAAGAGTTCACCTGCGAAGAGGGCTGCTTCATCGCCACCCGCGCCACCCTGAATGGTCACGATAGCGTTTTTCTCGTCCATGATATCTTTCGGCAGCAGGACAACCTTTGCCTCATCGAGCAACTGTTCGCGGTGCGCTTTGAGTCGCTGAAGCTCCTCATAAGCGAGATCGCGTAGTTCCACATCGTCGCTCTCGTACATCTCTTGCGCCTCGTCGATTTGTGTATTGGTCGAGAGCAGTTCGTGATACGTGTTAGCGATATCTTCTAGCTCTGCATGTTCACGACCATAGCGTTGCAGTAGTGAGATATCTTCGAGAACCTCTGGCTGTGCCATAAGGTTATTGAGTTCATCATAGCGTTGTGCCAGGCTTGCTAGCTTTGCTGTTAAATCCATTGCCATATGTGTAGTTTGTTCCTCCCAAATAGTTCGCCCGACACGCTATAAGGTATGTATGCAGAATGAAAGTGGGGCATAGTTGCATTGGGTGTGCATTCCTCTACCAGTTAAAACACGTCAAGGCGGTGAAATATTGCATTGTGGTGGTGTGTATCGTAGGGGCGTAATTCATTACGCCCACGTAAAGGCATGTCGAGGCGTCGCTACCCGGCTGCGAGCAGGTAGCGTTCGTGAGTTGCGCGTCGGAGCGCGTCTATTCGGATGGTGCGTGATGAAAGACGAGTATTGTGTCTCATGGGGATATTATAACATGCTGACTGAGAAGGGTCTACTCTGCTTTCATGTTACACTTTTTATGTCTGCTCCTTTGTCTGAAGATGGCTCTTAAAAAGAGGTTCATTAATTGTAGGGTTGTACTAGCCCTGGCAATTCTGCCAAACTTGCAATGCATAGCATTCCGTCCATTGGCTCGCGTTTAGCATTGACTAGCACAGTCAAAGCACCCAGGTCTCTAGCCCAGGCAAGGACACGTGGGGAGTCATCGACAATCAAGACATCGTTGGGCGCGATTTGAAGATCGGAGAAGAGACGTTTGTAGTATTCGGGTGTTTCTTTAAGGGTATTGAGCAAGTCCGAGCCATAGAGTCGCTCAAAGTAATGACGTACCCCCATAGCTTGTAGATAACCGTGCAGATTGAGTGAGGATTCGCCGGAAGCGGTGTGTAGAGTATAGCCCTGGTTATGTAACTCACAAATGGCCTCAATAGCACCGGGAAAGGCGGATTGCACACGACACGTGATATAGGCTTCTGCTTGACGTGCAAGCTCAATGCAATCTGCTTCCGGTGGAGTCTTTACACCAACAAACTGACACATGCCGCTTAACCAATCACACCAGTAGGTTCGCTCGAAGCTTACATAATCAAGAGCAGTCTGCACACGCCTCTGCCAGTTTTCTGATTCAAAGATATTTGTCATGGTAATGCGGTTCGCCTCAGCCCATAATGTAGACTTACCGCCTAGCCGAGGTGCGAAGATTTCACCTACGAGACGCTGCCACTGCGAGCCACGCAGCCGATTGTCGTTCATGACACCGCCATCGTCCAACAAAATAACAGGTTTTGCTACCATGTCCGCTTCCTTACAATTACCATCCTTCTTACTCACGAACGCTTTCAATGAGGGTAGAGATATCAACATCAAGAGCTTGAGCAATTCTGTCAAGCGTCCCTAATTTAATCTCTTCGCCCGGCTCGTGGTACATTTTTCGTAATGTTTTGATATCGACTCCTGACTTCCTCATGAGAGCCGCCATTGACATGCCTTTGTGTTCGGCTGTCTCCTTTATCTTTAGTCGATACATATAAACCTCTAACATAACTTTTTCACAGTGTACATGGGTTTTTTTCTTGACAATAGAGGGATTGTAATGGTAGCCCCTATAAAGGAGTGTATTGGAGAGGAGAGTATATATACCTATATTCGGAAAGAGGGCGATATCTATGCAGCATACAGAGGAAATTATTAGTGAAGAGCAAGTCATCATCTCACCAGAACTATACGAAGACGCTATTGATTGGCTACAACAGCATGGAGTAAAGGCTTTTCTGAAAAATGGCGAAACGGTTGTGGCCTTTCCTTGTGGGACAAAGAAACATGAGCGGCTACCGCGTCTCTCATCAGGAATGAGAATTATGTATACGCTCCCCGATGGCTTTCATATAATGGTATACCATGAGCGATATCGGGATATCTCTATGCTGTTTTATGAGAAGGTACGACGAGAGATTTTGTGGTCATAGAGAATAAAAAGCCTGTACGTCTACAACAAGGTGGCGTACAGGCGCAGAGAAGAGGACAGTTCTTTACGCAGTAAATGGTACGATTGCGATACGTCCTACGATGATTAAGATTGCCAGAATGAGGAGTACCGCACTCGGAGTCACATTAGGAATTTCCTTGCGTGCTATGTGGAAGATGACCGCGCCAACCATGATGATTGCCAGTCCAATGGCTGCCGCGATTGTGAGCCAGGGCAATATGTGGAACATCGGCGGAAGGATGAGGCCGAGGCCGCCTAAGATTTCACAGATGCCGATGAGACGAACAAGCACTGCTGGAGTTTGTGCTGTCCAGGACATGTTCTTTGAAAGCGTACTTATCGGCGAGAATGTTTTCATTGCACCTGCTGCCAGAAATGCGAGTGCGACCAGAACTTGAAGAATCCAGAAAACGATGTTCATATGTTTCCTCCTGATAAATGAAACTTGATGTAGCGGTAATTGATTGCCTACATCTGTTGCTTATTGGGATAGTTGTTGTTTATAAT
>DAIQNC010000377.1:0-1577 GCA_036788655.1 Ktedonobacteraceae bacterium | reverse complement strand
CGAGTGCGACCAGAACTTGAAGAATCCAGAAAACGATGTTCATATGTTTCCTCCAGATGAATGTGTTGGATATAGCGGTAACAGATTCGCTACACCTGTTGCTTATTGGTATGCTTGTTGTTTATAATACTACTGTATGGTTTTTAGTGAATCAATGAGCAAAAAAGTGTTTTTGTTGTGTAAACAACAAACTGGCAAAACTGTTGAGTATCTGGTTGTAGGAGATTTTTATGGCTACAGAAGTGAAGCACGTAGACCCACGTGTCAAACGCACACGCCAATTGTTGTTTCAAGCATTTTTTGAGCTGGTGAAAGAAAAAGGATTTCGGGCAATCTCAGTACAGGATATTGCCGAACGGGCAACGGTGAATCGAGCAACCTTCTATGCTCACTTTGAAGATAAATATGCACTGCTTGATAGCTTTATCCGTGAGAATTTTCAGCAACTGGTAGCGAGCAAATTGTCTTCATTGACAACTAGCAATTTGGAACTGCTTGTAGTAACGGTATTCGATTTCCTCTCCCAGATACATCATGAAGGTTGTAAACCTAATGATAAGCAACAAATTGACCCGTTGTTTGAAGAGGCGGTGCAACAGGAATTGTATTCAGTGCTTTTCAACTGGCTCAAGCGTGTTCCGACGACAGGTGGGCCGCGTCGCGTTCCTTTAGAGACGACAGTAACAGCAATGAGTTGGGCGATATTTGGAAGTGCAGTACGATGGAGTCAGGGAACGCGTGCAGTCTCGAAGGAAGAAATGGCAAAGCAGGTGATGACAGTCGTGATGAATGGATTGCCACGTACTGCTCAAGTGCAGATTTCCGAGTAGCTATTTTAAAATCAGTTGTTCTGTAGGAGCCATAATTTATGACGCCCTCCCGTTCCCTATCTGCGACCTGTATCAGGAATAGTAAACGTATAAGGCGGGCTACCAGGGCGTCATAAATTATGGCTCCTACAGAACAACCGAATCTTAGGACGTATTATTGTAATTTCAGATGCCCCACATCATTCATGATGAACATAACACGTTGGTCGCCGTTGACGTGAAACATGGTGATGGACGTATTGGCACAGGGAAAGAAGAAATCACGCTCCAACCCAAGTGCTTCGGCAGCGTAGGCGTTGATTGTGCCACCGTGCGCGAAGACAAGGACGCGCTGTCCAATATGGCGGCTTGCGATGCTATCCATACCCTCGACGACGCGCTTGCGAAATTCCTTTGATGGTTCGCTATCCTCGACGGCATCCCACGAACCTGCGATGGCGGCGCGGCGCGTAATCTCTCGCTGACGTTCTTGTAATGCTTTACTCAATTCGCTCAAATCCTCACCCTCATGTGGCGTGGGCATGGGGAAGACATTGCCGAGGCGCACCTCTTTAATGTTTTCTACAATCGTCAAGGGCAATTTCAAGTATTCCAATAGTGGAGCCGCTGTTTGCTGACAACGTAGGAGTGGACTGCTATATGCGGCGTCGAAGTGCGTACTCTTCAAGCGTTCGGCGAGTGCTTGAGCTTGAGCGCGGCCTGTTTTGCTCAATGGCAGGTTGTTGTATATACCACTGGGAATGATTT
>DAIQNC010000376.1:0-4659 GCA_036788655.1 Ktedonobacteraceae bacterium | reverse complement strand
AGCCCTGTAAAAAGGTGCTGTCCCATTGTGCTATGCATATTGATACCTTTTTCTACTCTGCACTTGCTTTCTCTTGACAACATACGTGTCGTCACATAAAATAGGTGAAAGTTTATCTCCGTAGCGTCTATTCCTAGTTCTTTCATCGCCTCTTATGTATCGGTGCCACTTTAGATAGATGGCGATGAAAATGAAAAGAACCAATTCATTACTATTCGTCGTATTGGATAACGAGCGTGAATAGCAAGAACAGTGATTGTTCTCACCTCAAACCTTTGTGGGAGGTACTACATGCTTCAATTCTTGATTAAGAGGTTCATAGGACTCCTCTTTGTTCTCCTGGCTGTTACCTTTGTCACCTTTATCCTCGGCTATTTAGCACCCGGTGACCCTATTCGTAACCTGCTAGGGAGCCACTTCGATCCTTTAACCTATGTCCGACTCAAGCACCAGTATGGGCTTGACTTGCCCTGGTATCAACAATACTATAACTACATTGTCGAACTCCTACACTTCAACTTCGGCCTTTCCTACTACTATCAGGGACAATATGTGATGGCATACCTGGGGCCAGGGCTTCCTGTCTCGGCAGAACTCGGCTTCTGGGGTCTCGTCCTTACGTTTGTTATCGGTATCCCTGTTGGTATTTTTGCCGCACTCCGTGCGAATACATGGGTTGATACCGGTGCAATGGGCGGTTCTCTCATTCTGTACGCAATACCCGCTTTCGTGCTAGCCGTTTTCGCCCAGGTTATCATTGTTTACCTGGACAAGTTGACGGGTTATAACTGGCCTGTATCGGGTTGGGGAAATGCCTGGCAATACTCCTTTACAGACATTGAGTACAAACTTGCCCCGATTATCGTCTATGCGGCGGTCGGCTTTGCCTACATCGCACGTCTTACGCGAACGACAATGCTTGAGGTACTCAAGCAAGACTATGTTCGTACCGCACGAGCGAAAGGACTTCGAGAACAAGCCGTTATCTATCGCCACGCTTTGCGGAACGCGATGATTCCGCTTGTTACCGTCTTTGGTCTTTCCCTTGCTACTCTCGTTGGCGGTGTTTTCTTCATTGAAAGCATCTTCAACATTCCTGGAGTCGGGCAAATTAGTTTGCAGGCCATTAACGACCGCGACTACACGATGATTCAGGCCACTGGCATCATTTTCGCAGTCGCTGTTGTTGTAGGAAACCTGATTTCAGACCTTCTGTACAGCGTCGTTGATCCACGTATCAAGTCAGAATAAGAGAGGAAGCAAGCAAAACAATGGATACAAGAGATAAGCAATCTGACTCCGCAGCATCTAACTTTATGCTTCCCGACTCCTCGACCCAAGGACCAATGGGGGCAGAACTTCTGGACACATCGAGAAGTGTCAACGATATGAATGGACCAAGCGGTGCTGTCAGCATTGAAGGGCGAGATTTGGAGCGCGATGCTGCACCAGTAACAAGTAAAAAAGAGAAGTCCGCAGGTCCTTTTCGGGATTCCATGCGGCGGCTGTCGCGTGACAAAAGAGCGATGGTGAGCCTGGGCATCATCATCCTGTTCATTCTGCTCCCCATATTCGGGCCAGTCATCTATCAACATATTGGTGGCGGATATAAGAGTACAGTGAGCGGACAGGTGATTGGGCCAGATCAGTATCATAATCCTTTCCATCAGGAACTTGACAGACAGGATGAATTGCCTTCAGCACAATACTGGTTGGGAACCGATGGTATCGGACGCGACATGTTCGCACGTTTGATGCAAGGTATGCTCATCTCTATTCTCGTCGCACTCTCGGTTGAGGTCTTCGACATCGGGCTTGGAACGATAGTAGGTGTCTGTGCTGGCTACTTTGGGAGCTGGATCGATCAGTTCCTGGCACGTCTTACCGACGTACTCTTTGCCTTCCCCGGATTGCTCTTCGTTATCTTGATTGCAGGTATCTTCGGAACTTCGCTTGATACCTCACTGAGCAAAATCCCCGTTATCGGAGCAAACGGAAATGCTCGTCTGCTCGTTGTGTCTATCGCACTGGCAATTGTTGCATGGCCTCTCATGGCGCGTTTCGTGCGCGGTCAAACGCTTCAACTCAAAAATCAGCAGTTCATTGAAGCATCACGAACTTCGGGCGCAAGTGACTTCCACATCATCTGGAAGCATATCGTTCCCAACCTGTTCAGCATCGTTGTCGTTGCTTCAACACTGAACATCGCAGGTACTGTTATCGGTGAGGCGGCTTTGAGCTTCCTCGGTCTCGGTGTACAAACTCCAGGTTCGAGCATTGGTCTGATGATTAACGATGCAACCACCTCTGTCAGTACACATCCCTGGGAGATTATGGTTCCTTCGATCACGCTGACCATCATTGTTCTCGCCTTCTCGTTCCTCGGTGACGGGTTACAGGCAGCCTTCGACCCACGCTCAAAAGACTAAACATACTATACATTTTCAATCAGATGTGACAATGGTAAGCCACCGTGAACCTGCGGCAAATCTGTAGCATACAGGCAGGTGGCTTTCCATCAACATCTCTAAACACGGAGAATTTGGCATAATGGCAGCAAATTTGCTGGAAGTGAATAACTTGAAGACCTACTTCTTCACCCGTAGCGGTGTGGTGAAGGCAGTAGACGACGTTACATTCTCGATCAAACCGGGCGAAACGCTCGGTGTCGTGGGAGAAAGTGGCTGTGGCAAGAGTGTAACAGCCCTGTCAGTCATGCGCTTGATTGCATCACCGCCAGGGAAAATAGTAAGTGGCGAAATTCGCTTTAATGGCGACAACATCCTGGAGCGCAACCTGGATGAACTGAGCGACCTGCGAGGCAGTAAGATTTCGATGATTTTCCAGGATCCAATGACCTCGCTCAATCCAGTCTTCACTGTCGGCTTTCAAATCGCTGAAACCGTCAAGCGACATCGCAAAGATATCTCTAACGATCAAGCATGGCGACGTTCCGTCGAGATGCTTGACCTCGTGCGTATTCCTGATGCGAAAAGACGTGCGAAAAATTATCCACACGAGTTTAGTGGTGGTATGCGTCAGCGCGTGATGATTGCGATTGCACTTGCCTGTAATCCACAACTGTTGATTGCCGACGAGCCAACAACCGCACTAGACGTAACCATTCAGGCCCAGGTTCTCGAACTGATGAAGGGTCTTTCTAATGAGTTCGGAACCGCCGTGATGTTGATTACTCACGATCTGGGAGTCGTCGCGGGTACATGCCAGCACGTAAACGTTATGTACGCCGGACACGTCGTTGAGTCCGCGCCCGTCGAGCAGATTTTTGAGACTCCTGCCCATCCATATACCGTCGGGCTACTACAATCAATACCGAAGCTCAATGAAGGGCGTGGCTCTAAACTCACACCTATTCCTGGTCAACCACCCGATCTGGTAAATCCACCCGTTGGATGCCCATATGCGCCTCGCTGCCCTAAAGTGCAGAGCCGTTGCCGCCAGGAGCGACCAGAGCTTATGCCAGTAGGACGCGGTGAGCAGGTCACAGCCTGTTTCTATCCAGACTAAGGGAAGGGAGGAGATACAAGAACATGGCACAGATAGTAGAAACGCCAAAAACGGCGAATACAACGCTTATAGATGTCAAGGGCTTAAAAGTTCACTTCCCTATCAAGGGTGGACTGTTAGGGCGCACGGTCGGTCATGTCAAAGCGGTTGATGGAGTTGACCTCTTTGTGCGTAAGGGAGAGACACTTGGCCTGGTGGGAGAAAGTGGCTGTGGCAAATCGACAACAGGACGCGCTATTCTACAACTTATCAAACCAACAGGTGGCACAGTCAAGCTTAACGGTGAGGAGCTAACAACACTTCCTTCCGACAAGATTCGTCAGAGACGCTCTGAGATGCAGATGGTTTTCCAGGACCCATTCAGTTCCCTGGATCCACGTTATACGGTTGGACAAGTCATCTCGGAACCCCTGGAAATCTTCAAGAAGGGCAATCAGAAGGAAATTGCCAGTCAGGTTGAGGATTTGCTTTCAACAGTGGGCATCAATCCTCGCTACATCAATCGCTTTCCACACGAGTTTAGTGGTGGGCAGAGACAGCGCATTGGTATCGCACGTGCGCTAGCCTTACGCCCTTCATTCGTTGTAGCAGACGAGCCAGTTTCGGCACTGGACGTATCTATTCAAGCTCAGGTATTAAATCTGCTGCAAGAATTACAGGGATCATTCGGTCTAACCTATCTTTTCGTGGCACACAATCTTTCTGTTGTGAAACACATTAGCGACCGCGTGGCAGTAATGTATCTAGGGCGTGTTGTAGAGCTTGCCAAAAGCGAGAATCTCTATGAAACACCCCTCCATCCCTACACACAGGCACTGCTCTCCGCGATTCCTGTACCCGATCCGAAATTAGAGGTACGCCGTAAACGCATCATTCTTGAAGGTGATGTACCAAGTCCAGTAAATCCACCCAGTGGATGCAACTTCCACCCTCGATGTTGGAAGGCACAGGCCATTTGTCGTGAAGTCATTCCTCCGTTGGAAGAGAAACAGACAAATCACTTCGCCGCCTGCCACTTCCCCGGATAACGGTCTACGGGATAAAACCAGGTTGTTAATCAGCATGGTTTAGAGAAAGTGTAGGGACAGATGTAGCACGTCCGTGTGTGCGCCTTAATATTCTCGCACACAC
>DAIQNC010000375.1:3505-4673 GCA_036788655.1 Ktedonobacteraceae bacterium | reverse complement strand
ATTCATTACGCCCCTACAATCCACACACAAAATTTTGCTCGCACCTGTATAAATAGGTTGTGATATGCATATTAGCGTATCTTTTTGTATCTCAGCATGAAATAATCTGATACATGGGAGAAAATGGCTAAACGCGGTTAAGAAAATTGAAACAACATGAAACATCTCTCTCCACGCAGGCAGAGATATCGACACGGGCGACCACAAGGGTCCACCACCCACCACCCCACCGCCCTCGCCCCTACTATATACGGAGGCATCGACGTGCCTTCGTTGTATAGTAGGGGCAGTGCCTTGTGCCTGCCCGTGTGGATAGCCCCTTCTACATACGTGGAATTTCAAATTGCCTGTGATACACTGAAGAGGTGATAATTGGAATGCGATGAAGATAAGGAAAACCATCATGGAGACACTTTCACCAGAATTTCAGGTACGTCACCTCAGCCTTGATGACATAGCAGACCTTACGCAGCTACTTATTGCCAACGACATTGCGACGTTTGGAGAATCAAATTTGACAGAGGAGCGTGTTCGTGCAAACTGGCAATCGTCTCATGCTCACCTTGAGACCGATTCGTGGGGTGTGTTCACGCCTGATGGAAAACTGGTAGCCGCCGCAGAAGTGGATAACCAGGCATATACCCTCTTCCTCCTCTTCGCAGGTATTCATCCCGATTACAATGGGCGCGGCATCGGAACGTACTTGCTACATCAGATGGAGCAATGGATTATTGATCATATGCATCTCGCGCCCAAACACTCACGCATTATCAGTAGTCCTACAACAAGCGATAAAAACAAAGCAGCACAACAGCTTTTTGAGCATGAGGGCTACTCCATCATACGCCGCTTCTGGAACATGGAGATTGAGATGCATGAGCCACCAGTATTGCCACAATGGGCCGAGGGTATTACCGTTCGCACCTTCGTTCGTGGACAGGATGATCGTGCTGTGTTCGAGATGATCGAAGGGTCGTTTCAAGACCACTGGGGGCATATCCCCCAGAACTTTGAGTCCTGGACACAAGACCGGCTCAACAATCCACACCACGATCCAACACTCTGGTTTCTTGCATATGAAGGCTCGCATATCATCGGTGGCGCACTCTGTAGCTACACCAAAAAACCTGAACGTGGCAGGCGCCACGGGGAAATAGAGAAACCATGG
>DAIQNC010000375.1:0-3495 GCA_036788655.1 Ktedonobacteraceae bacterium | reverse complement strand
AAACCTGAACGTGGCAGGGTCAACAACCTCGGTGTCCTGCGTCCCTGGCGGCACAAAGGCATTGGCATGGCATTATTGCTCCACGCCTTCAATGAATTCTACCGTCGTGGTACGCACATTGTTGAACTCGGCGTCGATTCTCAAAACCTGACGGGAGCTGTGCGCCTCTACGAACGCGCCGGAATGTACGTGACACGCGAGAATATCGCCTATAATAAGGAGATGCGTGCTGGCGTGGAGGTTGCGCAGAATATGGGGTCGTGATCTGGTATTGGGAACGCGGGTGCAGTGGGGAAAGGGTCTAATTCATTACACCCTGCCAACCGCACCATACATGTTCCAGTTATCTCGTTAAGGCCAGCTTGTCTCTGTCAACGGTGTCACCAGCACCTCTTGCATCGACGATTCGGGTGGCATTTGCGCGGCAAAGACGATGACGTTGGCAACGTTGGCCGGGTCTTGTAGATGCTTTTCGTCGGGCATGGGGATGCCCTGTTCGGGGAAACGGTCGAAGAAATGCGTCTTCATGCCACCAGGGATAACCGTTGTGACGCGAATACCGTAGGGACGCCCTTCAACACCGAGACCACGCCCGAAAGCTACTAAGCCTGCTTTCGAGGCATGATAGGCGGAGGCATTCGCCCACGAGCGCAACGCGGCAGTTGAGGCGATATTGATGATGTGTCCACCGCCCTGTGTTCGCATAAGAGGAAATGCCGCCTTTGCGAAGATGAAGGGGCCGCGCAGGTTGACCCCGATAACGCGATCCCACTGCTCAACCGTCAACTCCTCGACGGGAAGCACATAATCGGTGGCAGCGCAATTGACGACAACATCAAGATGTCCAAACTGCTCACCAACAGCCTTGACCGTTTCAAATACAGAGTTCGCATCGCTCACATCACAATGAAGTGCGATAAAATGTGCGTCCGTCGTTCCTTCAAGGCTCTTGCTGACACGCTCCGCTCCCTGCTGGTTGACATCGACACAGGCAACGTTGCATCCTGCATTCGCAAAGGCACGTGCGGTGGCTTCACCCAGGCCGCTTCCGGCTCCAGTAACTAAGACAACTTTCCCCTTTAGTGTGTGTTCGCTCATAAGATATGTTCTCGCTTTCCTTTCTCATATTCGCGTATTAATTCTCCGAACAACGACGTTGCGTTACTGCGTCTATCTTCGATGGTGGTGGGTAGACCGAGGTGATAGGTTCCCGATGGCAGAATGCCACACCCACCGTAGGTACGGAGAAGCAGGAATTGCACAACGACCTCTTCACCTGCGTGTTCGGGTGGGAGTTTCTTCCAGAAGGAGAAACCGCCGACATCGAGCAGTTTTGCTCTATCGTAGAGGACGTTGGCCCCACCGACCCATGCAACTTTGTAGCGCACGACACGCCCATTTCTAACTAATTTCTGTTCAAGATGCAGAGGATTGGCGGCGTTATTGATAAGATGACGCTGCCACGGAATGCTGTTTTCATCGAATGGCTCTGGAATCACTGGGCCTTCCCAGAGTTCGATATGCTGCTGATGCGGACGTACATCGTCGAGATAGCCCAGACCCGTTGCAGCACAACCAACGAAACCGCATCGCTCGTGTTGCAACACGCTCACCATACGTTGCATGACCTCTGGCTCAAGCAACACGTCATCATCGAGGAAATGCACGTAGGGGGCGCAACTCTGTTCCAAGAGAAATTGTCGCTGCTCCGCGAGGCCGCGACGTGGCAGATGATGATGGAGCGTCACCTCGTGACCATGCCAGCGTAAAGCACGTACCGCCGTCTGTATCTCGATGCTATCGAAGTAATAGTCCTCTTCGTGCGTCTGGTCGGAGACGATAACGTTGAAATCGCTGAAGGTCTGTCCAAGTAGGCTTGTCAGCACCATCGCAAGACCCGTCTTACGATGATAGGTGGGAATGAGAACATCGACCAGTGCCATTTATGTCTACTCTCCCCCCAGACCAGTGATACCACTGATATCACTCATATCACTGATGTCTCCAAATGCCTCTTCCTCATAAGTAGAGACGAGCGGTGCAGTTGATCTGATCATATTCGCGTGTGCTGGAGCGAGTGATGCACGATGCGCTATGAGCATGTTTTCATATAATGCGCTCGTTCGCAGGGCTACAACGGGCCATGTAAATTCGCTCTCGACACGCGCACGGGCCGCCTCTCCCATGCATCTCCGCAATTCAGGATGTACGAGTAATTCATAGAGGCGATTCGCTAATGCCTGTGGGTCACGCGGTGGCACAAGATAGCCTGTCTCGCCATCTCCAATGGTGTAGGTGATGCCACCAACCGCCGAGCCAATCACAGGACGCGCACAGGCCATACCCTCTAACGGCGTGAGTCCAAATGGCTCGTACCAGGGAGTAGTCACGGCAACATCACCTGCACTATAGTAGTTGTGCAACTCTTTTTGCTGTCTCTTGCCTACAAAACGCACGTGTGTACTGATACCAAGCTCGTTTACAAGACGTTGTAACGCGCCTATCTCCGGTGTCGCCTTCGAGTCGGGGTCTATCGTCTCGCCGCCGACGAGCAATAATTCGATGGGTGGCAACGCGGTTTCATACGTTGCTGACTGTTGTGTACACATATCTATAAGAAGGGCAACGGCTCGCACCACGTTCCGCACATCTTTCCGTGGCAACATGCGCCCGACATAGACGACGACGAATGGCTCCTGTGCCATGCCTACGCGCTTTCGTGCGATACGACGCTCAACGGGTCGAAAGACCTGCGTGTTGACGGCAGAGGGGATGATGTGAATTTTGCCTGGGTCGGCTCCATAGTCATGAACGAGTTCGTCCCATTCGGCGGGACACTGCGCGATGATGCGCTTTACATCACGGATGATACTTCTCTCAACCTCGATACGCTCGGCAGGACTGGTATCGTTTTTGCCTTGATAACGCTGTTTCGTTGCGCCCATTGCATGAAAGATCTGGACGGCAGGAATGTTGAGGCGGTGTTGAAGCTCTGTTGCGACCCAACCCGACATCCAGAAGTTGCCGTGAATGAGGTCGTACCGCGCCTCGTCTCGCTCCATGAAGTGCAGAAAGGCATCACGGAAATCAGGCATGAAGGCCCATAGAGCGTCTTTAGGCAGAAACTCCACAGGGCCAGCACTCAGGTGAACGACGCGCACACCCGGCGACCACTCGACCACTTCCGGTAGATCGAGTGTATCGCGGCGTGTGAATATGTCAACAGCGTAGCCGCGTCGGGCAAGGTTCCGTGTCACCTCATCAACGTAGACGTTTTGACCACCTGAATCCTCGCCGCCTAACAGGGCGAGTGGGCTGGCGTGTTCACTCAAAAACGCAATCCGTGTCTGTCTGTCCATAGTTCTTTAGTTTCCTCTCTGCATATTCACGAAAGCACACGTGCAAATGCGGCGTTCCAATCTTGAATGAAGCGTTCCAGTCCGAAGCGCGTCTGTGCCACCGCACGGGCGTGTTGCCCCATGCGCCGTGCCTCTT
>DAIQNC010000374.1:0-4679 GCA_036788655.1 Ktedonobacteraceae bacterium | reverse complement strand
TGGACAAAACCGCCGTGATGCCTCTGTGACCTTCCCCGTTTCGCTCGTGACGCTCCTGTGATGTCTTCCCGGTATGCTTTACATGACGGAGAAGAGATGAGAAAGGAGTTTTCCAATGTTCACACGTATTATGGTTCCGCTCGATGGTTCCTTTCGCGCCGAGCAAGCCCTTCCTGTGGCGGCACGCATTGCACGTGCCACTCATGCATCGTTGCTGCTGGTGCGCGTCGTTACCACGATCAATGATTTCGCACTTCAAAGTATGGAGTGGCCTGTCGATATGCAATCGGCACTCGACCAGGAGGATGCGGACGCAAGAGCCTACCTCACACTGATAAAAGACCGCGCCGAGTTGCAAGACCTGAACGTGACGGCATTGGTAGCAGAAGGCGAGGCCGCACGCTCTATCCTCGTTACCGCGCATGACGAGCAAGCAGACCTGATTGTGATGTGCAGTCACGGCTACACAGGCTTCCGTCACTGGGTCATGGGCAGCATCGCACAGAAGGTTGCACGCTATAGCCCCATTCCGGTCTTCATCTTACGCGACGAAGCAGTGGCAGAACGCGCAAAGCTCCAGGATACTGCCGCGCCCGTGTGTATCGTCGTCGCCCTCGATGGCTCACCGCTCGCCGAGGAAGCCCTCGAACCCGCCGCCAGCCTCAGCATTGCACTGTCGCTGCCTGCACCGGGCGAACTGCATCTTGCGCGTGTCCTGCCGCTCACCTATACCGAGGGCAAAATTATCGTCAACAACGATAAGGCCATCACCGATGCACAACGCTATCTCCTGCTGATAGAGGAGCGATTGAGCAGAAAATACGATGCTTCGCAACTGAGCGTCTCCTCGTCGGTCTCGCTCAATGTGGATGTTGCCGGTGCGCTCGTCAAACTTGCCGAGACAGGCGCGGACATCGCATCACTGGAGACATCGGAAGAGCGCGTCGATGCAGGCGATATCATTGCACTTGCCACACACGGACGCGGCGGCGTCGAACGCTGGATCATGGGTAGCATCGCCGAGCGCATCCTGAGTATCACAAAGTTGCCACTCCTCATCGTGCGCCCACCACACGTCAGGACGCAACACGAACAGGTCACACAGAAGAAAACAGAAAATATCATCAACGACACCCAGCCAATGGTCGGCATTTTGTAGGAAGAGTTATCAAGGTGTGATAGAATCAGACCCCTACACTGTGGTGGCAAGAGAAGTCCAGGATGGCAAAGAGACGTGGTAGGACTACAGCTTCGCCCCCGAAAAACCAACAAACCCACCACAGTGTAGGGGTCTGATTCTATCACACCCTGCTTGCCACATCCACAAATCTCCAAATTTATTATGTCAACTTCCATCATCACACCCTTCGTCGGCATATTATATTGTAGGCCATATCGATAAATCGTACCCCTACATCGCTTCCTCGAATATCGCTACGACGCGGCTCCATCCTGCACTCGCGCCTTTGAGGTTGACGGGGAAGGCGGCTACCTTGAAGCCGAAAGGCTTAGGCAATTGGTCGAGGTTGGCGAGTTTTTCGATCTGGCAGTATTCTTTCTGGCGTCCGAGCAGGTGTGACTCCCAGAATTGCGATTCACCTGCCTTCGCCTCTTGCACCATGACATCGAAGGGACGGTCGATGCCCCATGCGTCGATGCCGATGAGCCGCACGCCCTGGTCTACGAGCCATTCGGTAGCAGAACGGCGCAGTCCCGCGTGCAGCATGTCGTAGCCCGGCTCCTTGAAGTGCTTGCTCGTATCGGTGCGTATCAGGATGATGTCGTAGGGCTTGAGGGTGTAGCCGATGGTGGCAAGTGCTTTCTGCACATCCTCGTCAGTGATGCCCTCACCGCGCTTTTTGTAGGTCATGTCGAGTAGCACACCATCGCTGAAGCACCAGCGCAAGGGAACGCGATCAATTGTGCGAGTCTCGCCTTGCGCTGCTGGCCCGTAGTGTGCGGGAGCGTCCACATGTGTGCCGGAATGCGTCGAGAGCGTAACAGATTCAACAGCCCAACCGACGCCATCGGGCCAGTAGGATGCGCCGAGACCTATCATACGCTCCGTCATCTGCGCCCCCTGCTGAGGTGTCGTGTAGTCGATGTTGTGCTTGTTCAACTCGAAGGCCGAGGTGCTGTTCTCAAGGCAATCGCTGAGGTCGTAGAGCGTGATGCGTGTGTTGCCGTCCTGATATGTTTCGGGTGTGATTGACATGTCGTTTGCTCCTTTGGTCTCCAATAGTATCATTTTATATGGCTATTATACGCTGTATCTTCTGGTAAAAATGAAGTATTGCCTCTACATGTTCAAGATAGAATCAGCCCTTGACAATTTTCCTCTACGCTTGTATACTTCAATTAATAAAAAAAGTTTTTTTATTAATTGAAGGAGTTCGCATGGCACGTCTCGCTGACCCTAACCGTCGTGAAACGATTCTGCGTGCCGCTATGGACGTGTTCCTGGAACAGGGCTATAGCGAAGCACGGCTTGCTGATATCGCGCAACGCGCTGGTGTCGTCATCAGCACACTATATCTCTACTTTAGCTCGAAGGAAGAGATGGTACATGCAATCACGGAGTTGAGCAGACCCCAACTATTAGAGCAGATTCGTCCGGTGCTGGAACACTTGCGTGAGGAAAAGGATATCGTGCAATTCGTCGAGATTATTTGCACCTACCTCGACCAGCACAGCGACGAACTTAGAATTTTTCTGCTCGATAGTGGACTAAGCAGTGTGCGCCAGAAATCGCAACAGCAATTGCAAGGGACATTGTTGCGACGGGGAGAGCAGATTATCAGAAGACTCATCGACGAAAATGTTCTCTATCCCTATGAGCCTTCGTTGGTCATCAAGATGCTTTTCGGCTTCTCCAACTGGATGCTTGAACACTATACACGCTTGGAAGATGAGGAAAAAGCTCCTTTCAAGGCATTCTGTGTGCAGTGGTTGAGCAATGCACTACTACTCCCTGAGCGGCGCACACGATAAAAATGTTCACACCTTATATGTTTGAGCCACTTTCGCAATAAGCGGAGAAAGGTCACTACTATGAGTTTCAACAAACCTGATGATACACTCAACTGGCGACAACGTAGCCATTTACGGAATGTACGCTATGGCGAAGTCCTGCTGGTCAAAGGCGGCTTGACCCATCTTGAAGCCACTGTCTACAACACCATAGGACTCAACGACTGTCCCGAAGAACTGTGGAAGACGCTGGATGCGGACAACATCAAGAAAGAATTCAAGGCGCACGCGGCTATTTTGAACGGTCCAAGATACTTCATGATGGACTCAAATGCCATTGACCTTGAACAATCCTCGGAAGTCGTCTCGTTCAACGGCTTGCAGATGCGACCACTGGCGACGGTTCGCTTGCCAATAGGCAGCCTGCTTGGTGGCATAAAAAGAAAGCCTTACACCGAGAATATTGTTGCACGTACCACTGTCTATACCTTCCGTGCTGGTCTTCCCATCTACGAACTCGTTTCACCCGATGGTACGGTATACGTCATGCAAAGTTACTCACAAATCGTAGATCCGACCTTGAGTGAGCAAGACTTGCCAATGCTCGGCTCCCGTCTACAGCTTCCTGAAAACTGGCAATATAGCATGCGTATTCCTGACGAGGACTATCTGCTTAAAGCAACCGAACGCGCCTACGTCTTGCAGGACGAACTTCAAAACAGCTACCAGCGCGTGAACAGAGCCTGATTTATTCAATGCTCACCATATGCGGAAGCCGCATTCAGCGCGTTCCCTAAATCCCACAATATATCTTCGATATTCTCGATGCCGATGGAGATGCGGATGAGGTCGGGCGTGACGCCACCTGCTATCTGATGTTCGACTGAGAGTTGCTGATGCGTGGTGCTGGCAGGGTGAATAATCAGGCTACGCGCATCGCCGACGTTGGCGAGGTGTGAGAACAGCTTGACGTTGTTGATGACCGCCTTGCCAGCTTCGTAGCCACCTTTGACGCCGAAAGTGAAGATGGCTCCTGCGCCACGTGGCAGGTAGCGTTTTGCCAATCCATACCATGCGTTATCGGGTAGACCGGGATATTGTACCCAGCTTACTGCCGGATGCTCCTTGAGAAATTGTGCGACCTGTAGCGCGTTCTGGCAGTGTCGATCCATACGTAGCGAAAGCGTCTCCAATCCTTGCAACAACAGGAACGAGTTGAAGGGACTGAGCGCGGCTCCCGTGTCGCGTACCGTCTCCGTTCGCAGCTTCATCGAGAAGGCGAAGTCGCCGAAGGTTTCGTAGAACTTGACGCCGTGATAGCCGGGCGAAGGGTCTACGATGTGCGCGAACTTGCCGTTATCCCACGGAAACTTGCCCGACTCTATAACCACACCCGCGATAGACGTACCATGTCCGCCGATAAACTTGGTTGCCGAATGCACGACGATATCCGCGCCATGCTCAATCGGGCGACAGAGATACGGCGTGGCGAAGGTGCTATCCACGACCAGCGGAATACCTGCCTCATGCGCGATATCGGCAACGGCTCGAATATCGAGAATGTCGCCGCGTGGATTGCCAATGGTCTCGCCATACAGGACGCGAGTGCGAGGCGTGATAGCCTTACGATAATTCTCCGGGTCGGTGCTATCGACAAAAATGGTGTTGACGCCCCAGTTGCGGAGCGTGATATCGAATTGCGTATGCGT